>NZ_JBHWIO010000064.1:789-53438 GCF_042732075.1 Kitasatospora sp. NPDC059812 | reverse complement strand
CACCTGTGCTGGGGCGGCTCCGGGGAACTGTTTTTAACTCGCCCCGCTGCGGGGCGGGGGGGGGGGGGGCGGGGGGGCCGCCCCCGCCCGGGGGGGGGGGGCCCGCCCCCCGGTCGGGCGGGCTCAGCGGCCCGCGTAGACGTCCTCGACGTAGCGGCGCTCGTCGATCAGGCCCTGGAGCCAGGCCTGGGCCCGGCCTTCGTCGGCGCCGGGGGTCCGGCTCCGGTAGAGCTCGCGGAAGGCGGCGCGGACGCCCGGGGCCATCCGGGCGCCGTCGCCGCACACGTAGACCTCGGCGCCGGCGGCGAGCAGGCTCCAGACCTCCGCGCCCTCGGCGGCGATGCGGTCCTGGACGAAGCGCCGGCCGTCGACGGGCTGTTCGCTGAAGACCGGGCGCATCGAGACGGCGCCGGCCTGCTCGGCGGCGAGCAGTTCGTCGCGGTGCAGGTAGTCGGCGTCGGGCGCGTCGCAGCCGAAGTAGAGCAGGGCCGGGGCGAGTTCGGCGCCCCTGTCCTTGGCCTCGTCGGTGGCGGCGGCCTTGTCGGCGGTGGCGGTGGCGAGCAGGGCGCGGCGGTCGGCGACCGCGCCGCGGAACGGCGCCAGGCCGGTGCCGGCCGCGATCATGATCACCGGGGCGTGGTGGCCGATCCGGAACGTCTCGCGGCACGGCTGGAGGCGCGCCAGCACGGTGTCCCCGACGGCCACCCGGTCGAGGTAGCCGGAGCCGACGCCCCGGAAGGAGCCCCGGCCGGAGCGGGCCGGGGCGTCGAGCACGGAGACCATCAGGTCCACGTGGCGCGGGGCGCTGGTCGGCGAGGTGGAGATGGAGTACATCCGGGGCCGGATCGGCGGCAGCAGTTCCAGCAGCACCGGCCAGGTCAGGACCTCCCGCAGGGCCGGGTGGTCCTCGACCAGCTCCAGCAGCGTCCGCGGGTCGTCCTCGGGCAGCGCCCGCAGCGCGGCCCGCTCGGGCGGGCAGGGGTTGAGGTCGGCCAGCGTCGCGCGCTGGGCGGCGCTCGGGCGGTCCTGCAACTCGACGTGGTGGGTGAGCAGTTCGCGGACCGTCAGCGGCCGGTCCACGGCGAGGATGGTGCGCCGGTTCGCCACGATGCCGAGCAGGGTGTCCGCGTCGGCGCCGAACACCTTGGCGGCGCGCTCGACCAGGGCCGGGTCGTTGGCCGGCAGCACCGAGACGTGGTCCGCGGTGCGGTAGTCGACGCCCTCCGGTAGGGCCAGCCGGACCAGGCGCTTGACCCGGGGGTAGGCGGGGTCGGTGAGGCTGCCGACCGCCGTGACGGTCAGCCCGATCACGCGGCGCTTCGCGGCCAGGGCGTCCAGCGGGCCGCCGGCCAGCTCGGTCACGGTGTACGTCTCCAGGGCGGCGGCCTCGGCGGGAGCGGACGCGGTGCCGGGGGCGGGGGCGGGGGCGACGACGGGTGCAGCGGCGTCGCCGTACCGCTCCAGCAGGGCCCGGCTCAGCGCCGTGGTGAACTCCGCCACCTTCCCTGCCAGATCGCCGGAGGCGTCGGCCGCGCCCCGGGCGAGCAGCCGGGTGCCGCCGAGGGCGGCGAGGCCCTCGTCGATCAGCGTCGGCACGCGCTGGTACGTGGCGGCGTACGTCCGGTCGCCGATGCCGAGCACCGCGTACCGGACGTCCTTCGCGAACCCGGCGGTGCTCTCGGCGCCTTCGCCGCCCTCGGCCTGTTCGGCCTGCTCGGTCGCCGTCCGGAGCCGGCGGACGAACTCCGCCGCGTCGTCCGTCGGCTGGCCGTTGTACGAGGCGGCGGTGATCACCACCGGCCGGTCGGTGGGCAGCCCGTCCGCGTAGGCGTCCAGCGGGGCGACGGCGGTGTCGCAGCCGAGCGCGGCCGCCGCGTCGGCCAGCTGCCGGGTGAACTCGCGGCAGGCGCCGTAGTTGGAGCCGTGCAGGAGCAGCAGACCGGTGCCCTGGCGGACCCGCCCGGGCAGGTCGGCGGCGCGGACGGGCGCGTCCGCCACCGCCGGGGGCGTGGGCGTACGCGGGGCGAGGGCGAGGGTGAAGTCGTCGGGCTTGATGGTGAGCGTCTGCTTGATGGTCAGCTGGTAGTCGGCGTGGTCGATCAGCCGGTAGCGGTGGACCAGCATGCCGAGCAGCATGGTGGCCTCGTGCAGCGCGAACTGCCGCCCGATGCAGGCGCGTTCGCCGGTGCCGAAGGGCTTGAAGGCGTGCGGTGAGCGGGCCGCCTCCGGCTCGGGGTCGAAGCGGGAGGGGTCGAACAGCTCCGGGTTGTCGCCCCAGACGGGGTCGCGGTGCAGCATCATCGTGGCCACCAGGACCGGCTCCCCGGCGCGGACCGGGATCCGGCCGCCGAGCAGGGTGTCCGCGCGGGCCTCGCGGCTGAACGCGGGGGCCGTCGGCCACAGCCGCAGCGCCTCGTTGAGCACCTGCCGGGTGTACCGGAGCCGGCCGATGTCCTCGTACGAGGGCTCCGGATCGGCCTGGTCGCCCCAGAGCGCGTCCACCTCGCGCTGGACCTCGCGGAGCACGGCGGGGTGCTTGACGAGGTAGTACAGGGCGAAGGAGAGCGCGCCCGAGGTGGTCTCGTGGCCGGCGATCAGGAAGGTGATCACCTGGTTGCGGATGTTCTCGGCGTCCAGTCTGCTGCCGTCGGCGGGGTGCACGGCGTCGAGCATCAGGCCCAGCAGGTCCTCGGCCGGGCCCTGTTCGGGGCTGCCGGCGCGGGCGGCGATCACCTCGTCCACCACCGAGGCCAGGTACCGGGCGTCGCCCCGGGCGGCCTGGTCGGGCTCGCTGTGGTCGAGTTCCGGGTCGCGCAGGAGCTTGTTCATCGCCCAGTTCAGGGAGCGGACCATCGCCTCGACGAAGGGGTGCGGCTCCTCCCGGTCGAAGGAGCCGAAGTCGAAGCCGAAACCGGCCAGCCCGATGGTGTCCAGGGTCATCCGGGTCATGTCGCCGGGCACGTCCACGACCAGCCCGGCGGCCGACCGGCCGTCCCAGGACTCGATCAGGCGGCGGGCCACCCGCAGCATCACGGGGTGGTAGGTGCGCATCGAGCCGAGTGCGAAGGCGGGCATCAGGATGTCGTGCGCCCTGGCCCAGTTCGGCTCCGCGTTGTACGCCGTGAACAGGCCGTCCCCGGTGAACTCGCGGACGTTCTCCAGGGCCGGTCCGATCGACTTGGTGAACCGCTCCTCGTCGGCCAGCTCCTCGACCAGGTCCAGGCCGCTGACGATCAGGGTGTCCCGCCCGTGCAGGCGCTGGACGAAGGCCGGGGCGTGCCGCCGGGCCAGCTCCATGGTGCGCAGCAAGGGGGCGGCGATCGGCGGCGCCGACGAGATGTCGACCAGCGGCACCCCGGCGGCGCTCTGCCGGGGCACCAGGGTCCCGGGCGGGAGCCCGGCCCCGGCCGGATTCGCAGCCTCGGCTGCCGCCGGGGTCATCGTCTCGGTCATGGGTTGTCGCCTTCCGTGGCAGGAGAAACCTCGTCGTCCTCCACTCTCGCCCGATCAGGGCGGGAACCCGGGCCCGAGGACTACATGTTTGTGCAGTAGCGGCGGGCGCGGAAGACTTGTCAACGGACCGTCAGGTCTGCTGCACGCGCAAGTTGTACACGGGAGGGGCCGGGCATGAGACTGACCGACTGCGAGTCGACGGCGGAGAGCTGGCAGGACCTCGCCGTCATCTGGCGCAACCGGACGCTGCGGTTGCTCGACCACGTGCCGGTGGCGCTGGCGGTGTGCGAGTTCAGCGGCCGGATCATGATCGTCAACCGGGCGATGGCCGCCGAATTCGGCCTGCTGCCCGGGCAGTTGCGCAACCGGAAGATCCTGGAGTTCTTCACCCTCCGGGACAGCGCCACCATACCGGCGCTCGCCGAGGCCGTCCGCCTGCACCGCCGCTCGCAGTACCCGGCGCCGGTCTCCTGGTCGGCCGCCGACGGCACCGAGCGGAGCGGCGAGATGACCGTCGCCCTGGTCGGCGACACCCCGGAGGACGCCCCGAACCTGCTGCTCTCGCTGCCGGTCCGCACCGGGCCCGCCGGCCCGCCGGCCGCCCCCCGCCCCGAGGTGAGCCCGATCGAGGCCCGGATCCTCGCCGCCGCCGCCCGCGGCGCCACCACCGCCCAGATCGGCCGGGAGATCGGCCTCACCCCGGACGGCGTCAACTACCACCTCGCCCGGCTCACCCGCCGCTGGCAGCTGCCCAACCGCACCGCGCTGGTCGCCCGCGCCTACGCCACCGGCGTCCTGGCCCCCGGCGCCTGGCCGCCGGAGCCGGCCCCCCGACCATGACGGGGGCGGCTCGCGGGGGAGGCCGGCGGGCTGGGCTGCGCGGGCTGGGTTGCACGGGGCTGGGCCGTTCGGTGATTTAGTTATATGCTCACAATGATTTCAACAATACAAATACTTGTGGAGCCCCTACCATGCCGGACGCCGCCCCACGACGGCCCTGGCTCGTGCTCGCCATCTGCTGCATGAGCCTGCTGATCGTCAGCCTCGACAACACGATCCTGAACGTCGCCCTGCCCGCCATCCAGCGCGACCTGCACACCTCGGTGTCCGGGCTGCAATGGACGGTCGATGCCTACACGCTGGTGCTGGCCAGCCTGTTGATGCTCTCCGGCTCCACCGCCGACCGGGTGGGCCGCCGCCGGGTCTTCCAGATCGGACTGGTGGTCTTCACCGCGGCGTCGCTGCTGTGCAGCCTGGCCCCCGGGCTCGGCTGGCTCGTCGCCGCACGGATGCTCCAGGCGGTGGGCGGATCGATGCTGAACCCCGTCGCCATGTCGATCATCAGCAACACCTTCACCGACTCCCGGCAGCGTGCCCGCGCCATCGGCGTGTGGAGCGGCGTCGTGGGCATCAGCATGGCCGCCGGACCGATCGTCGGTGGCGCCCTGGTCGAGTCGGCCGGCTGGCGGGCCGTCTTCTGGATCAACGTGCCGATCGGCCTGGCCGCGCTGTTCCTGACCCGCAGGTACGTGCCGGAATCACGGGCGCCGCGGCCCCGCCGGGTCGATCCGGTCGGCCAGGTGCTCGTCATCGTCCTGCTCACCGCGCTCACGTACGCGATCATCGAGTCGCCGGAGCGCGGCTGGACCTCGCCGCTCGTCGTCGGCTGCGCGGCGGCGGCGCTGGGCGCGCTGCTGGGCCTGCTGTGGTACGAGCCCAGGCGCGCCGACCCGCTGATCGAGCTGCGGTTCTTCCGGTCCGCGCCGTTCGCGGGCGCCACCGTGATCGCGGTCGCCGCCTTCGCCTCCCTGGGCGGGTTCCTGTTCGTCAGCTCCCTCTACCTGCAGAACGTGCGCGGGCTCACCCCGCTGCACGCCGGGCTGTTCATGCTGCCGATGGCGGTGACGGCGCTGCTGACCGCGCCGGTGTCCGGCCGCATGGTCGCCTCCCGGGGGCCGCGCATCCCCCTGCTCCTCGCCGGGGCGGCCCTGTGCGCGAGCGCCGTGCTCCAGGCGCTCACCTACTCCGAGCACCTTCCGACGGCCGTGCTGGTCGTCGCGTACCTGCTCTTCGGCACCGGCTTCGGCCTGGTCAACGCGCCCATCACCAACACCGCCGTTTCGGGCATGCCCCGTTCGCAGGCCGGTGTCGCGGCCGCGGTGGCCTCCACCAGCCGGCAGATCGGCCAGTCCCTCGGCGTGGCCGTCGTCGGCGCTCTGATGGCGGGCGGGGCGTACGCGCACACGGCGGCCTTCACCGACGCCGGGCGGACGGCGTGGTGGATCATCGCAGGCTGCGGCGCCGTCGTGCTGGTCACGGGTACGCTCACTTCCGGCCGCTGGGCCCGGGAGACGGCCCTGCGCACGGCGGAGCGGCTCGCCGCCGAGGAGACGCCTGAGACACCGGAGGCGCCGGGGACGAGGGAGACGAAGGAGACGGTGAACACCTGATGGACCGCCCGCACACCGGCGAGCACCACGAGGGGGACGAGGCCGCCACCAGCACGGCGACCAGGGTCTGGCAGGGGCTGAACGCGCTCGTCCTGGAGCGCTACGACCGCCGCAAGACCGTCGCCGAAGCCCTCGGCATGAGCTTCAGCCGGGTCAGGGCGCTGCGCCGCCTCGGCGCCGACCCGATCACCCTGCGGGACCTGGCCGAGCGGCTGGGCAGCGACCCGCCCTACACCACCGTCATCGTCGACGACCTGGTGCGGCGCGGCCTCGCCGAACGCGTCACCAATCCCGCCGATCGCCGGTCCAAGCTGGTCCATCTGACCGAGGAGGGCCAGGCGAAGGCCGCCCTCGCCGCCAGGATCCTCACCACCCCGCCCGACGACCTGCTCGCCCTGCCCCCGGAGGACATCCAGGCGCTCGACCGCGTCCTGGCGAAGCTCCTGGACTGACCCCCCCGGGGCGGGTGCCGTCGTGGCCGCCGACGGGCTGTGAGGCCAGCGTGAAGGTCGTGGGTGGGGCCGGTGATCGGCCGTTGATCGGGCGTAGACGGCAAGCCTGCAGCATCTGGAACCGGAGGGGACCGGTTCGGAGGCCACAGCCTGACCACCGGGACCCACGCGGTCGGACCACGGACCGCGCGGGTGCCCAGCGCTGATGCCGCCACCGGTCCCGACCCCCATCAGGAGTCCGGACCACGAAGGGCAGACGAGGCATGGACGGCGGGCAGTGGGTGCAAGCGGTGAGGCCGGCGGCGGGCTTCGGCGAGCAGTTGAGGGTACGGCGCGAGCGGATCGGCCTGACCCAACAGTGCCTGGCCGATCACGCCACCCTGAGCGTGCGGGCGATCCGGGACATGGAGAGCGGCCGAGTCAGAAGGCCGCGGAACGAGACCGTCCGGCTGCTGGCGGACGCGCTGCGGCTGGAGGGCCGCAGCCGGACGGACTTCGAGGAGGCCGCCCGTCGGCACCCGCTCGCCGATGAGCCGGCGGCCGTGGCGCCGGTCGCCCCGCCGGTGGCGCGCGGGGCCATCGTCGGCCGGGAGATGGAGGCCGAGGTGCTGTCCGACGCCTTCGCCGTGCACGGGGACCGGTTGGTCTCGTTGGTGGGGCTCGGCGGGGTCGGCAAGACCCGGCTCGCCCTGGAGGTGGCCCGCCGCCTGCACCTGGCCGCCTGCTGGTCGGTGCGCTGGGTGGACTGCGCCGGCGACCCGGCCCCCTGGCACGGCCGGATGGACGACATCGTCCGGGACATCGGCGACCGGCCCGCCCTGCTGGTGCTGGACGGCGCCGACGGCGGGGTGGACGCCGGCCGGCTGGACGGGCTGTTCCACCACTGCCCCGGGCTGCGGGTGCTGATCACCGCCCGGGAGGCCTGGCCGCTGCCCGGCGGGCAGGTCGTCCCGCTCGCGCCGCTGCCTGTACCGGCCCCCGAACTCGACGCCGAACCTGAGGCGTTGGCGCAGATCGGCGCCGTCCGGCTGCTGCTCTCGCACCTGCGCCGGCTGCGCCCCGGCTACACCCTGGAACGCTCCGAGGCCCCCGCCGTGGCCGCGCTCTGCCGCCACCTGGACGGCCTGCCGGGGGCGTTGGAGCGCGCGGCGGGGTGGACGCTGGTGCAGTCCACCGCCCAGCTGCTGGCCCGGCTGTCGGCCGGCCCGTTCACGCTGGCGGCACCGCCGGTGGTGTACGGCACGCGCGGTGACGTCCGGGACGAGGTGGAGCCGGCGATCCAGCGGTTGACGGAGCGCCAGCGGGCCCTGCTGGACGTGCTCGTGGACGAGCCCGGCGACTGGTCGGGGGAGGACGCGGTGGTCCGCAGCGGCTGGGCGCCGCAGACCTGCCTGGCGACGGTGCACGAACTGCTGTCGCGCGGACTGATCCGCAGCGTGCCCGCCCGCGACGGGGTGCGCTTCACGGTGCTCAACGTGTGCCGCCGCCTCCTCCGGGAGGAGCCCGGGCACCGGTTCGCGCCGGCCGGGGACGTCCAGCTGCTCGCCGTCGCGGGCTGACCACACGGCGGCCGGCCGGGTGTCGATACTGCCGCATCTTGCCCGCATCTTGCCGCACGAGCTGCCGGTCGCCGGGCCCGATCGTTCCTAGCGTTCTCCGTAGGGCTGGACCGCCGCGGAATACGCGCCGGAATTCCCGGGCCGCCGGCTGGGGCGTCGGCGGAATTCCATCGAGGATCGCTACCGACGAGGGCTGGATTGTGGAGCACGGAAATGCAAGAGAGAGCAGACTGGACGTCGTCGTGACGACGACGGCCTCGGATTCGCACACCTGGAACCTGGTGTTCCTGCAACTGCTGCTGGAGGAAATGGGCCACCGGGTGACGAACCTGGGCGCGTGCGTCCCCGACGCCCTGCTGCTCTCCGAATGCCGCCGGATCGAACCGGACCTGATCGTGGTCAGCAGCGTCAACGGGCACGGCTACCAGGAAGGGCTGCGGGTGATCCCGGCCCTGCGCGCCTGCCCGGAACTGCGGCGCACCCCGACGGTCATCGGCGGCAAGCTCGGCATCGCCGGAACCGACGACCCCGACCGCGAGAGGACACTGCTGGCGGCCGGCTTCGACCGGGTCTTCGAGGAGGACTCCGCGGTGGCCGGGTTCCGCGAGTTCGTCGACGGGCTGCACTCCCGGGTCCTGCTGTGACGAGCTTCGGCGCGTTCGTGGCGCAGGCCGCGGAGGCCGGCGCACTGGTCGTCCAGCCCCGGATGGGGATGGCGCAGGCGGCCCGGATGCGGGAGGGCCTGCTCGCCACCCGGGCGGCGGCCGCCGTCACCGTCGGCACCATCACCCTGGACAGCTACACCCGCACCGGCGACCTCGACGCCGCGCGGCGGGCCCTGGCCGCCGGGGCCGGCCTCAACGGCTACCCGATCGCCACCCACCCGGTCGACGTCACCCGGGCGGTCCTGGCCGGGGTGGCGGACGCGGGCTTCCCGGTACAGGTCCGGCACGGCTCAGCCGCGCCGGAGCACATCATCGGGGCGCTGCTGGCGGCCGGCCTGGACGCCACCGAGGGCGGACCGGTCTCCTACTGCCTGCCGTACGGCCGCACCCCGCTGCACGAGGCGGTGGCCCGCTGGCAGCGCAGCTGCGAACTGCTCTCGTCCATACGGGAGTTCGGTGCGGATCCGCATCTGGAGACCTTCGGCGGCTGCATGATGGGCCAGCTCTGCCCGCCCTCGCTGCTGATCGCCATCAGCGTCCTGGAGGCGCTGTTCTTCCGCCAGCACGGGCTGCGCAGCATCTCGCTCAGCTACGCCCAGCAGGCCAACGCCCGCCAGGACGAGGAGGCGCTGGCCGCGCTCGGCCGGATCGCGGGCGAACTGCTCGCGGACGTCGACCACCACCTCGTGGTGTACGCGTACATGGGCGTGTACCCGCGCTCGCCCGGCGGCGCCCGGCTGCTGCTGGAGGACGCCGCGCGGCTCGCGGTGCGCGGCGGCGCCGCCCGGCTGATCGTCAAGACCACGGCCGAGGCGCACCGTATCCCGACCGTCGCCGAGAACGTCCGGGCGCTGGAGACCGCCGCCGCGGCCGCCACGGCGGAACGCGCCCGCCCCCGGCCCGCCGCCCCGCCGGACACCGGGATCGAGGCCGAGGCCAGGGCGCTGATCGGCGCGGTGCTCGACCTGGACGCCGACATCGGGCGGGCCCTGGTGCGGGCGTTCGCGGCCGGCTACCTGGACGTGCCGTACTGCCTGCACCCCGACAACGCCGGGCGGACACGCAGCTCGCTCGGCCCGGACGGGCGGCTGCTGTGGTCCGCCGTCGGCTCGATGCCGATCGCCGGGCTCGCCGAGGGCGGCCGCGCGCCGATCCTCGGCTCGGCCGGGCTGCTGGCCGCGCTCTCCCAGGTCCAGCAGCGCTACGACGACCGGGCCGGGCGCTCGCCCGCACCCGCACTCCGGGGGCTGCCCGCCGCGCGGTGAGACGCCCGGTGAGGCGCCCGCTGAGACGTCCGCTGAGACGTCCGGTGAGACGCCCGGTGAAACGCCCGCTGAGAAACCACGCTCCACGCTCCACGAGAGAACGAGAGAAGAGGACCCCGACCATGCCCGACACCACGCCCCTGCCGCCGACCGACCCGGGCCGGCACCTGACCGCGCCGGCCACCCGCAGCGCGCTCCGGATCCAGCAGCACCTGCTCACCGCGGCCCGCGAGTTCCTGCGCGGCCGGGGCTTCACCGAACTGCTGCCGCCGATCATCGGCCCGGTCACCGATCCCGGTGCGCGCGGCTCCAAGCAGGTGGACATCGACTTCTACGGCCACCGCTACAAGCTGATGACCAGCGCGATCCTGTACAAGCAGGCCTCGCTGCTCGCCTTCGACAAGATCTTCTGCATCGCCCCGAACGTCCGTCTGGAACCGCTGGAGACCGCCGGGACGAACCGGCACCTGGCCGAGTTCCACCAGCTGGACGTGGAGGTCGCCGGGGCGAGCCGGGACGACGTCGTCCAGCTGGCCGAGGACCTGGTGGTGCACATGGTCGACAGCACCGTCCGCGCGCTGCCCAAGGAGTTCGCCGAACTCGGCCGGGACCCGCAGGCCTTCGCCGAACTGCTGCAGGGCTCCTTCGGCCGCATCCGGCACGCGGAGGCGGTCGCCGAACTCCAGGGCATCGGGCACCCGCAGAGCCCCGAGGCCGAACTCGACTGGGAGGGCGAGGCGTTGCTGTCGGCCCGGCGGGACCGGCCGTTCTTCGTCACCGACTACCCGAAGGGCTCGCGCGGCTTCTACGACCGCGAGCACCCCGACGACCCGGGCCTGCTGCGCAACTTCGACCTGCTGGCGCCCGAGGGCTACGGCGAACTGTGCAGCGGCAGTCAGCGCACCAACGACTACGCGGAGATCGTCACCCGGATGCGGGAGACCGGCGAGAACCCGCAGAAGTACCGCTGGTACCTGGACCTGGTGCGCGAGGGCGTGCCGGCCAGTGCGGGCTTCGGCATCGGGGTCGAGCGGCTCACCCGGTACGTCGCCGGGCTGGACGCCGTCTGGCAGGCCAGCGCCTTCCCGAAGATCGCCGGGGTGGTGTCCCCGTGAGCGACCTCAGCGCGCCGGGATTCCCGGAGGAGGAGGTCCGGCACCGGGCCCGCGCCGGGGCGGCCGCCGCCTTCCCGCCCGCCGAGGAGTACGGACACGTGCTGTTCGGCGCCGGCCAGTCGGGCGCGGCGGACCGGGCGGCGCCGCCGGACGCCCTGGACGCGCTGCGGATCGTCCCGCCGCTGTTCCTGCCGCAGCGGCTGGCCAAGCTGATCGACCTCGGCCGCGAGCCCGACTACCGGGACGTCGAACTCGCCACCGCCATCGGCGGGTTCGCCTCCGCGCTGCCGGTGTACGTCTCCGCGACCGGCTCCACCCGGGCCGCCGGCGGTGACCTCGGGCTGGCGCTGAGCCGGCAGGCCGGGGCACTCGGCATCCCGATGGTGATCGGCGAGAACGTGGTGCCGGTCAACGGCTACGGCCGGCTCGGCGAGGCGGCCGACCGCACGCTGCTCGGCCGGCTGCGCGCCTACACCGAAGAACTTCCGGACGGCCTCGGCGGCGTGGCCGTCCAGCAGAGCACCGAGGACGCCGACGCCGAGGTGTGGAACCTCGTCCACAGCGACCCGGCCGCCCTGCCGCTGCTGGAATCCGGGCGGCTGGCCTTCGAGTTGAAGGTCGGCCAGGGCGCCAAACCGGGCCTGGGCGGCATGACGGTGCTGGAGGCCGAGGCCGCCGCCGCGCTGGGCGACCGCTTCGGGCTGGACCCGTTGTTCGGCGACGGGCGGGTGCTGCGCGCCGCCACCCCGGGCACCTTCACCGCGGAGATCCTGCGCCAGCAGATCCGGCTGATGCGCAACAACTACCCGCGGGTGCGGATCTGGGTGAAGCTCTACCCCGGCCGGGACGTGGCCGAGGCCGCCCGGGTGGCGCACGAGGCCGGGGCGGACGCCGTCGTGGTGGACGGCGCCGAAGGCGGAACCGGCTGGGCGCCCGGGGTGTTCCTGCCGCACGTCGGACTGCCGCTCGCGGAGTGCCTGCGCCGGCTGGCGGTCGCGCCGCCGCCCTCGCTGCTGGTCTCCGGGCGGATCTGGGAAGGCGCCAGGGCAGTCAAGAGCCTGGCCTCGGGGGCCCGTGCGGTGGGCCTCGGGCGGGCGGCGCTGATCGCCGTGGCGGAGGACCGGGAATCCGGGCTCCGCCGTTTCGTGGACTGTCTGGCGCTGGAACTCCGACTGCTGATCAGCGCGCTCGGAAAGTACGCTCCGCAGGCCCTGGACCGGGAGGACGTCTGGTCCCCCGAGGAATGCGGAATCACCGCCGGCCGGTAGTCCCGGCCTGCCCGGGTCGATTCCTGCGGCATGTCCGGAAAGTGGCAGCGGAAAACTGCCGATTTCCTTCCTCCTTTCCTGCCGATAGGGCCGTCGAATTCCCCCTATCGTCGAACTCGTCGCCGATTCATCTCACTTCTGGGGCTGGATGATGTCCTCTCGCGGTTTCCCTACTGAGAATGCTGCGCCCGAAAGCGCGGCGCCTGAAATAACGGTGTCCGCTTTCGAGCCGTTCGCCTCCGTCGTCCGCCGCTTTCCGGAGCGGCCGGCCGTCCGCACCGGCGGCCGGACCGTCAGCTACCGGGAGCTGGACGGCCTGACCGCCGCGCTCGCCGCCCGGCTCGCCCCCGGGGGGACGGTCGCCGTCACCGGCCGCGACCGGCTGGACCACGTGGTCGCGCTGCTGGCGGTCCTGCGGGCCGGCGCCACCTACCTGCCGCTGGACCGGGAGGCCCCGGAGGAGCGCAACCGCTGGATCACCGAGGACGCCGGGGCCTCCCTCGCCCTCGGCGGCGAGGAGCTCACCGAGCTCACCGGGCGCAGTGCCGCAGCCGGTGCCGCTGCCGGCTACGTCATCTACACCTCCGGCACCACCGGCCGCCCGAAGGGCGTGCACGTCCCGCTCGCCGCGCTCACCGGCCACCTGGCCGCCGCCGTCCGGACCTTCGGCCTGACCGAGCAGGACGTGGTGCTGCAGTTCGCCCGTCCGACGGTGGACGTGGCCGTGGAGCAGGTGCTCGGCGCGCTGTCCGCCGGGGCCTGCCTGGTCCTCCCGGAGCACCAACTCCTCTCCCCGGCCGAACTGCTGGACCTGCTGGACGCCGAGGGCGTCACCGTCGCCAACCTGGCCGCCGGCTACTTCCAGGACGTGGTGGCGGCCCTGGGCGGCCGGGTGCCGCGCACCCTGCGGCTGATGATCTCGGGCAGCGACAAGCTGGAGCCCGCCACCGCCGCCGCCTGGTGGGCCGCGACCGGGGTGCCGCTGCTGAACGCGTACGGACCGACCGAGACCGTGGTCACCGCCACCACCCACCGGCTCGCGGGCGAGCAGCCCGAGGCGGGTGTGCCGATCGGGACCGCGCTCGGCGGGCGGCGGCTCTACGTGCTCGACGAGCGGCTGCGTCCGGTGCCGCCCGGCACGGCCGGCGAACTGTACGTCGGCGGGCCGCTGCTGGCCTCCGGCTACCTCGGCCGCCCGGGCCTGACCGCCGACCGCTTCGTCGCGGACCCGTTCGTGGCCCCGCTCGCGGACCCGGGCGGGGCGGCGCCCGCAGCGCCGAGCGGCGCTCCCGGCGCGCGGATGTACCGCACCGGCGACGTGGTGCGCCGCACGACCGAGGACGGCCCGCTGGAGTTCGTCGGCCGCAGCGACCACCAGGTGAAGGTCCGCGGCTTCCGGGTCGAGCCGGGCGAGATCGAGCAGGTGCTGGCCGGGTACCCGGGCGTCACCGGCTGCGTGGTGGTGGCGCGCGAGGGCCGGCTGGCCGGGTACCTGACCGGCGCCGCGCCGCAGTACGCGGAGGCGCGGGCCTGGCTGGCCGAGCGGCTGCCCGAGCACATGATCCCGGCGACGCTCACCGCGCTGGACGCCTTCCCGCTGACCGGCGGCGGCAAGGTGGACCGCCAGGCCCTGCCCGAGCCGCAGGCAGCCCCCGAGGGCCAGCCGACCGGCCGCCCGCCGCGCACGCCCGCCGAGCAGCTGATCGCGGCGGTCTGGGCGGACGTGCTCGGGGTGCCCGAGGTCGGGGCGGACGACAACTTCTTCCACCTGGGCGGCGATTCGCTGACGGCCGTGCGCGTGGTGGGCCGGGTCTTCGACGTCTTCGGCATGGTGTCCCCGTACACCATCTTCGACGCGCCGACGCTGGCGGAGTTCGCCGCCGCGGTGACCGCCGCCTCCGGCGGTGAGCGCCCGGCGCTGGTCCGCTCGGGCGCCACCGAGGCCCCGCTGTCCAAGTTCCAGCGCGGCCTCTGGTTCCTCGACCAGTGGAACCCGGACGCGCCGACCTACGTGGTGCCCTGGGTGTTCCGGTTCGCCGGGCCGGTCGACCCCGAGCTGCTGCGCCAGGCGCTGGCCGGGGTGGTGGCGCGGCACGAGAGCCTGCGGACGACCTTCGAGCTCGCCGAGGACGGCCCGCGCCAGGTCGTCCACCCGGCCGTGGAGCTGCCGTTCACGCTCACCGAGACCACCGCCGGCCAGGTGGACGACCTGGTGGCCGAGGCCGCGCTGGAGCCCTTCGACCTGGAGGCCGGGCCGCTGGTGCGGGCGCGGGTCTTCCGGGCCGCCGGGGCGACCACGCTGCTGCTGCTCTTCCACCACATCGTCTGGGACGAGGGCTCGCTGCCGGTGCTGGAGGCCGAACTCCAGGAGCTGTACGCGGCGGCGGCCGAGGGGCGCCCGGCCGAGCTGCCGGAACTCGCCGTCCAGTACGGCGACTACGCGGCCTGGCAGTACCAGGACGACGCCGCCGAGCGGCAACTCGACTACTGGCGCAAGCAGTTGGCCGACGCGCCGGATGCCGACGCGCTGGCGCCGGACCACCCCCGCCCCGAGGAGCAGGCCTTCCGTGGCGCGTTCCACCGCTTCGCGATGGCGGATCCGGTGGCCGGGGCCGTCCGGGCGCTCGCCCGCAGCGAGGACGCCACCCCGTTCATGGTGCTGCTCGCCGGGCTGGCGCTCACCCTGCACCGCCGCTCCGGGCAGCGCGACCTGGTGCTCGGCTCGCCGGTGAACGTCCGTGGCCGGGCCGAACTCGACGGCCTGATCGGCTACTTCGTCAACCTGCTGCCGCTGCGCCTGAAGGTCGAGGAGGGCGTCTCCTTCCGCGAGCTGGTCCGGCACGTGCGCGAGGTGTCGATCGCCGGCTACCGGCACCAGGAGGTGCCCTTCGACGACATCGCGAACGCGGTGGTGGAGGAGCGCCCCGAGGACCGCAACCCGCTGTGCCAGGTGCTGCTGGAACTGCACCCGCTGGACACCCGCCCGCTGACCGTCGGCGGCTGCGAGGTCACCCGCGAACTGCACTCCAACCCCGTCTCCCGCTTCGACCTGTCCGTCTCGGTGGACGACCGCGGCACCGGCTTCACCGGCCGCTTCGAGTACGACAGCGACCTCTTCGAGGCCTCCACCATGGCCGGCCTGTGCGAGCAGTGGCTGGGCACCCTGGCCGCCGCCCTGGAGGTGCCGGGGCACGCCCTGTTCGAGGCGCAGGCCGCCCGGGCCCCGCAGGCCACCGCCCTGATCTCCGGTGAACGGACCGTCCCGTACGGTGAGTTGAACGCCGCCGCGAACCGGCTGGCCCGCCACCTGGTGGGCCTCGGCATCGGCCGCGGCGACACCGTCGCCGTACTCGCCGAGCGCGGGCCGGAGATGGTCACCGCGCTGCTGGCCGCCCTCAAGACCGGCGCCGCCTACACCCTGCTCGACCCGGACTTCCCGGCCGAGCGGCTGGCCGGCGCGGTCGCCGACACCGGCGCCGCCACGGTGATCACCCACGGCCACGCCACCGTACCGTTCGCCGTCCGGCGCCAGGTGGACCTGGACGCCGCGGCCGCCGAACTGGCCCGGTGCGCGGCGCACGACCTCGGCCTGCCGGTCGACGGCGGCGACCTCGCCTGCGTGATGTTCACCTCCGGCTCCACCGGCCGCCCCAAGGGCGCGGCCGTCCCGCACCGCGCGCTCACCACCACCTACCTCGGCCAGGACTACGCCCGCTTCGGCCCGGACGAGGTCTGGCTGCAGTGCTCGCCGGTCTCCTGGGACGCCTTCGCGCTGGAGCTCTACGGCGCGCTCTGCTTCGGCGGAGCGTGCGTCCTGCAGCCCGGCCAGCGCCCCGACCCGCAGGCCATCGCCGAGCTGACCCGCCGCCACGGCGTCACCGAACTCCAGCTCTCCGCCAGCCTGTTCAACTTCCTGCTGGAGGAGCTCCCGGAGACCTACGACGGCCTCAAGCTGGCCATCACCGCCGGCGAGCGGGCCTCCGTCACCCATGTGGCCAAGGCCCTGGAGGCCTACCCCGGCCTGGTGGTCGCCAACGGCTACGGCCCGGTCGAGAGCCTCGGCCTGACCACCTGCCACCAGGTCGGCCCGGAGGACGTCACCGGCAGCTCCGTCCCGATCGGCGTCGCGCTGAACGGCAAGGGCATCCTCGTCCTGGACGAGCTGCTGCGCCCCGTCGAGCCCGGCGTGACCGGCGAGCTGTACGCCTCCGGCGGCGGTCTCGCCTACGGCTACCTCGGCCGGCCCGGCCTCACCGCCGAGCGCTTCGTCGCCTCCCCGTTCGGCGCCCCCGGCGAGCGCATCTACCGCACCGGGGACCTCGGCTACGTCAGCGCCGGGGGCCTGCTGGAGGTCACCGGCCGGATCGACGACCAGGTCAAGATCCGCGGCTTCCGGGTCGAGCCCGGCGAGATCGAGGACGCGCTCACCCGGCACCCCGCCGTCCAGGAGGCCGCCGTCACCGTCCACGAACCCGCCCCGGGCGACCACCGCCTGGCCGCCTACGTCACCGTCGGGGCCGACGCGCCGGACCCGGAGGTGCTCCTCGACCACCTGGCCGGCCTGCTGCCCGAGCACATGGTGCCCGCCACCCTGGACGTCCTGGACGCCCTGCCGCTCAACCACAACGGCAAGGTCGACCGGAAGGCGCTGCCCGCCCCCGCCGGGCGCCGGGCCGCCGCCCGCGACCCGCTGACCGAAGCCGAACGGCTGGTCGCCGAGGCCATGTGCGAGGTCCTCGACCTCACCGAGGTCGGCCGGGAGGACAACTTCTTCCGGATCGGCGGCAACTCGCTGGCCGCCGTCCGGGTCGCGATGCGGCTGTCCCGGGAGACCGGCACCCGCGTCCCCCCGCAACTGGTGTTCCGGGCCAGGACCGTGAGCGCCATCGCCGAACGGCTGGCCGCCCGATGACGGGCCGCACCGCACACGAAGGGAACGAGGCCGTGAGCCCGTCCGACCACCCGGCGCGCACCGCGCCCGCCTCGGGGCTGCAACGCGGCCTCTGGTTCCTCGACCGCCTCGATCCGCGGCAGGTCACCTACTGCACGCCCTGGACGGTCGACGTCACCGGCCCGCTCGACCTCCCGCTGCTCCAGCGCGCGCTGGACGCCCTGGTGGCCCGGCACGAGGTGCTGCGCACCACCTTCGCGCTGCACCCCGACGGCCCGCGCCAGCAGGTCCACCACACCCTCGCCCTGCCGCTCGCGGTGACCGACCTGCGCCCGCAGGGCGGCCCCGAGCAGGCCGGACGCCTGGAGGAACTGCTCACCGCCCGCTGCGCCGAACCCTTCGACCTGGCGGCCGGCCCGCTGCTGCGGGCCGAGGCCTTCCAACTGGCGGACGAGCGCACCACGCTGCTGTTCACCGTCCACCACATCATCTGGGACGGCTGGTCCGCCGAGGTCTTCGAGCGTGAACTCGCCGACCTGTACGGCGCCGCGGTGCAGGGCCGGCCCGCCGAACTGCCGGAACTGACCGTGCAGTACGCCGACTACGCGGTGGAGGAGCTCGACACCTCCTTCGAGGAGCACCTGACCTACTGGAAGGAGCAGCTGCACGGCGCACCCGCCCTGCTGGAGCTGCCCACCGACCGGCCCCGGCCCGCCGAGCGCGGCGCGGCGGGACGGACCGAGGAGTTCGGGCTCGCCCCCGGCACGGCGGCGAAGGTGCGCGCCCTCGCCGAGGCGGAGGGCGTCACCCCCTTCACCGTCCAACTGGCCGCCTTCGCCCTGCTGCTGAACCGCTGGACCGGCGCCGACGACCTGGTGATCGGCACCCCGGTCACCACCCGCAACCGGCCCGAACTGGAGCACCTGCTCGGCTACTTCGTCAACCTGCTGCCGCTGCGCCTGCGGCTCGCGCCCGGGCTGAGCTTCCGCGCCCTGCTGGAGCACGTCCAGGACGTCGCCTTCGAGGCCTACGGCTATCTCGACGTGCCCTTCGACCAGCTGGTCGACCAGCTCGGCACCGCCCGCACCGCGCAGCACCCGCCGCTGGTCCAGGTGGTGTTCGGCGCCCACGGCGAGGACCGCACCCCGCTGGTGCTCGGCGCGGCCACCGCCGAGAGCCGGGTGCGCTCCAACGGCACCAGCAAGTTCGACCTCACCTGGTCCGTCTTCGACAGCAGCGGGACGGGCAGCGGGGCCGGCGGCGGGACGGGCGGCCCCGGCGGCTCCGGCGGCGAACTGCGCGGCGAGGCCGAGTACCGCAGCGAGCTGTTCGACGCCGGGACGGTGCGCCGGCTGGCCGCCGACTACGGCGCCCTGCTCACCGCGGCCCTGGACGACCCCGACGCCACCGTGCTGCGGCTGACCGGCCGCACCGCCGCGGCCGAGGCCGTCCGGGCCACCGACACCCCCGGCCACTGCCTGCACCGGCTGTTCGAGCAGGCCGTCGACGCCCACCCCGACCGGCCCGCCGTCAGCGACTCCGGCCACACCCTGAGCTACGCCGAACTCGACCGCCGGGCCAACCGCCTGGCCCACGCCCTGCGCGCCCGCGGGGCCGGCCCCGGCGACCGCGTCGGCATGCTGCTGGACCGCACGGCCGACGTCCTGGTCACCGTCCTCGGCGTGCTCAAGACCGGTGCCGCGTACGTGCCCGTCGACCTCGCCGCCCCCGCCGACCGCGCCGCGCTCGTCTTCGCCGACGCCGACGTCACCCTCGTCGTCACCGACCGCCCGGACCGGGCCCCCGAAGGCCCCTGGCAGGCCTACGACCTGACCGCCGAGGCCGCCGACCTGGCCGCCCGGCCGGACCACCGCCCGCCGGCCGCCGGGCGCCCCGGCGACGTCGCCTACATCATCTTCACCTCCGGCTCCACCGGCCGCCCCAAGGGCGTCGCCGTCGCCCACGAGCACGTCAGCCGGCTCATGGCGGACGGCGCGGAGCACTTCGGCTTCGGCCCGGAGGAGACCTGGACGCTCTTCCACAGCTACGCCTTCGACTGGACGGTCTGGGAGATGTGGGGCGCCCTGCTGCACGGCGCCCGCCTGGTCGTCGTCCCCTACGTCACCAGCCGCTCGCCGGAGGAGTTCGCCGAACTGCTGGAGCAGGAGCGGGTCTCCTTCCTCTGCCTCACCCCCTCGGCGCTGCGCCAGCTGGAGCCCGTGCTGCGGCGCGGCCCGCGCGACCTGTCCGCGCTGAAGTGGATCATGCTCGGCGGGGAGGCGCTGGACCCGGGCGTCGTCCAGCGCTGGTTCGAACTCGACCCGCCGCCCCCGGCCCGGCTCTGCAACCTGTACGGCATCACCGAGACCACCGTCCACGTCACCACCCACGACCTGGCCGGCAGCGCCGGCTTCGAGCGCAGCCTGATCGGCGCGCCCATGCCGCACCTCACCGCCCAGGTCCTGGACGACTGGCTGCGCCCGGTGCCGCCCGGCGCGGCCGGCGAGCTGTACATCGGCGGCGGCAGCCTCGCCCACGGCTACTGGGGCCGCCCCGGCCTCACCGCGGGCCGCTTCGTCGCCGACCCCTACGGCCCGCCCGGCGCGCGGCTCTACCGCACCGGCGACGTCGCCCGCCGCCTGCCCGGCGGCGGCCTGGAGTACATCGGACGCGCCGACTTCCAGGTCAAGCTGCGCGGCTTCCGGATCGAGCTCGGCGAGATCGAGAACGCGCTCGCCGCCCACCCGGACGTCGACGCCTGCGTCGTCACCGTGCACGACGACCGGCTCGCCGCGTACGTCACCGGGCGCGAGCCCGCCGACGTCCGCGCCTTCCTCGGCCGCTCGCTGCCCCCGTACATGGTCCCGGCCAGCTTCACCGTCCTGGAGTCGCTGCCGCTCACCGTCAACGGCAAGGTGGACCGCGCCGCGCTGCCCGCCCCCGGCCAGCGCAGCACGGCCACCGGAGGCCGCCACGTCGAGCCGCGCACCCCGGAGGAGGAGGCCTTCGCCGCCGTCTGGACGGAGGTCCTCGGGGTGGACGGCATCGGCGTCCACGACGACTTCTTCCACCTCGGCGGCGACTCCATCCGGGCCGTCCAGCTCGCCGGCGCGCTGCACGAGCGCGGCTGGGGGGTGAGCCTGCGGGACGTCTTCAACGCGCCCACGGTCGCCGCCCTGCTGCCGCTGGCCGAGCCCGTCGCCGAAGGCCCGGCCGACCACGAGTCCTTCGCCCTGATCACCCCGGAGGACCGCGAGGACCTGCCGCCCGGCCTCGCCGACGCCTACCCGATGGTCTCCATGCAGCTCTCCATGGTCTTCCACATGGAGATCGCCGGCGGCACCGACAGCTACCACAACGTCAACTCCTACCGGATCTCGGGCGACCTCGACGAACAGGCCTTCCGCCGCTCGGTCGCCGAGGCCATGGAACGCCACGCGGTGCTGCGCACCGGCCTCGACCTGTCCGGCTACGGCGAACCGCTCCAGCTCGTGTACGGGCGGCTGCCCGCGCCCGTCGAGTTCACCGACCTGCGCGGCGAGCCCGACCAGGACACGGCGGTCCGCGAGGTGTTCGACACCCACCGGTGGACGCCCTTCGACCTCGCCACCCCGCCGCTGTTCCGGATCACCGTGCAGCGCCTCGCCGAGGACGCCTTCCAGCTCACCATCTCCGAGCACCACGCCATCCTCGACGGCTGGAGCTTCACCTCGCTGTTCACCGAGATCCTGGAACGCCACACCGCCCTGGCCGCCGACCCGCTCGGCGCCCCCACCCCACCGCCGCGCACCGCCTTCCGCGACTTCGTGGCCGTCGAACGGCAGGCCGCCGGGGACGAGCGCTCGCTCGCGTACTGGCGCGACCGGCTGTCCGGCGTCAGCGGCCAGCTGTTCCCCGGCAGCGAGGACGTGCACGAGGCGCCGCGCACCGTCGAGCGGGTGCTGCCCGAGGCGCCCGAGCAGCTGCGGCAGGTCGCCGACGCACTCGCGGTGCCCCTCAAGTCGGTCGCGCTCGCGGCCCACCTGCACGCCCTCGCCGCCATCACCGGGCGACGGCGCGTCACCACCGGCCTCGCCGTGAACGGCCGGCTGGAGCGGCTCGGCGGCACCGAGGTGTACGGGCTGTTCCTCAACACCGTCCCGCTGAGCTGCGAGCCCACCGGTGACCTGCTCGCCCTGGTGCGCGAGGTGCACCGGGAGGAACTGGACATGATGCCGCACCGCCGGGTGCCCTTCGCCCGGCTCGCCCGGCTGATGACCGACACCGCGCTGGACAGCCAGTTCGGCTACCTGCGCTTCCACGCCCTGGGCCAGCTCAGCTCCGCCCGCATCGTGGACGGCCGGATCGGCTGCGAGCCGACCCTGCGCCACGAACCCAACAGCTTCGCGTTCGGCGCCTCGCTGATCCAGGACCCGGTCTCGCAGCGCGTGCTGCTCGCCGTGGACCACCAGCGCTCCCTGGTCACCGACACCACCGCCGAGCAGTTCATCGACACCTACACGGCAGCCCTGCACGCCATGGCCGCCTCCGTCCGAGAGTCCTGAGGGAACCGTCATGACCGACCTCCTGCACCGCCTGCGCGATGCCGTCGCCGCCCACCCCGAGCGCACCGCCGTCCTCGCCGGAACGGCCCGCCTGGACTTCGCCGAACTCGACCTGCGCACCGCCGCGCTGGCCCGCGCCCTGCGCGCCCACGGCGTCGGCCGCGGCGACCGGGTCGGCGTCCACCTCGCCCGCACCGCCGACCTGCCGGTCGCCCTGCTCGCCGTCTGGCGGGCCGGCGCCGCCTACGTCCCGCTCGACCCGGCCTACCCCGCCGAGCGGCTGGCCTTCATGGCCGCCGACGCGCGGCTCGCGGCCCTGATCAGTGCGGACGGCCTCCCGGCGGCCCAGGGCGTGCCGGTCCTGCGCCCGGACGCCGCCGGGCCGGACGCTGTCGCCGACGGCTCGGACCTGCCGGAGGCGGCCGACCCGCTCGACCCCGCCTACGTCATCTACACCTCCGGCTCCACCGGGCTCCCCAAGGGCGTCGAGGTGCCACGCGGCGCCGTCGCCGCCCTGGTGGAGGCACTGGAGGCCACCGGCGCCTACCGCGCCGAGCCCGGGGTGGTCGGCTGGAACGCCAGCGTCTCCTTCGACGCCTCCGTCCAGCAGTGGGCCCGGATCTGCCGCGGCGACACCGTCCTGGTCATCGGCGACGAAGACCGCGCCGACCCGGCCCGGGTGGCCGCCCTGCTGGCCGAGCACGCCGTCACCGACCTCGACCTGACCCCCTCGCACTGGGAGCTGCTGCGCGAGCCGCTCACCGGCGCCCAGGTGCCGCGGCTGTTCATGGGCGGCGAGCCCGTCCCCGAGCACACCTGGCGGGAGCTCGCCGACGGCGGCATCGACGCGCTCAACCTGTACGGGCCCACCGAATGCACCGTCGACGCCGTCACCGCGCCGATCAGCGGCCCCGGGCCGCACCTGGGCGAGCCGCTGCCCGGCGTGCGCCTCCACCTGCTGGACGAGAAGCTCGCCCCGGTCGCCGACGGCCTCGTCGGCGAGCTGTACCTCGCCGGGCCCGGGCTCGCCCACGGCTACCCGGGCCGCCCCGGGCTGACCGCCGGACGCTTCGTCGCCGACCCGACCGCCCCCGGCGAGAGGATGTACCGCACCGGCGACCAGGCCCGGCGCGGCGAAGGCGGCCGACTGGAGTACGTCGGCCGGGTCGACCGCCAGGTCAAGCTGCGCGGCTACCGGATCGAGCTCGGCGAGGTCGAGCACGCGCTGGCCCGGCTGGACGGCGTCCAGGCCGCCGCCGTCACCGTCCACGAGCCCGCCCCCGGCGACCGCCGGCTCATCGGCTACGTCACCGGCACCGCCACCGCCGCCGAACTGACCGAGCGCCTGCGGGCCACCCTGCCCGCACACCTGGTGCCCTCGGCGATCACCGTGCTGGACGCCATGCCGCTCACCCCGAACGGCAAGGTCGACCACGCGGCCCTGCCCGCCCCCGCGGCCGAGGAGACGCCCGCCGAGGGCGCCGACGGGCTGGCGGAGCAGGTCGCCGAGGTCTGGCGCACCGTGCTCGGCCTGACCGGCGTCACGCCCACCGACGACTTCTTCTCGCTCGGCGGCCACTCGCTCGCCGCGCTGCGCGTCGTCCACCTCCTGCGCCGCCGGCTCGGCATCGAGCTCCAGCTGCGCCACCTGCTGGACTCGGCCGACCTGGCCGCCTTCACCGCCACCGTCGGGAAGGCCGTCGAGGCCGGCACCGCCGCCCCCCGGCCCGCCCTGACCGCCCGCGCCCGGGTCAGCGGCGCATGACCACCGCCACGCGGGTGCGCCCCCGCGTCGAGGGGGACTGGCTGCTCGTCCCCGCGCCCCAACCACATCGCCCGTTCCGGCTGTTCTGCTTCCCGCACGCAGGGGGCGACGCCACCGCCTACACCCCGCTCGCCCGCGCCCTCGCCCCGACCGCCGAGGTCTGGGCCGTGCGTCCGCCCGCCCGCGGCGGCCGCCTCGGCCACCCGATGCCCGCGAGCTTCGACCTGCTCGTCGACGCCGTCGTGGACGCCCTCACCCCGCACCTGACGGGCCGGTTCGGCTTCTACGGGCAGAGCTTCGGCGCCCTGCTCGGCTACGAGGTCGCCCGGGCGCTGCCCGCCGAGCGGCGGCCCGAACTGGTGGTCGCCGCCTCCGCCTCGCCGCCCGCCACCTGGGCCGGCCGGGACCGCCCGCAGCACACCGCCGACGACCTGCTGCGCCTCGCCGGCATGGGTGAACTCATCCAGGGCGACCAGGAGTTGAAGGAGCACGCGCTCCAGGGCATCCGTACCGACCTGGCCGTGGTCGCCACCTACCGCCCCCGCCCGCACCCGCCGATCGGCTCCGACCTGCACACCGTCGCCGGCGCCGACGACCCGATGCTCGCCTCCGCCGGACTCCAGGGCTGGGCCGTCCACACCCGCGGCGCCAGCGGCCACCACATCGTCCCCGGCGGCCACCTGCTCGCCACCGTCGACGGGCCCGGCCCGGTCGACCTGCTGACCTCCCTCATCGAGCGACCGGGCCCGGGCCACCGGGCCGGCGCCGCCGCCGACCAGTCCACGACGGAGTAGCCATGCTGACCACCACCCCGGTCGACCTCACCGACCCGGACCTGTGGGCCCGCCCCGACACCCCCGCCCTGGTCGCGGAGCTGCGCCGGGAGGCCTCCGTCCACCGCACCGACACCGTCGACGACGGGCCGATCTGGTCGGTGCTCTCCTACCGGCACTCCGCGGAGGTGCTGCGCAACGCCACGCTCTACAGCTCCGAGCAGGGCTCGCTGCTCGGCGCCGGCGAAGGCAACGTCCCGGTCGGATCCGGCCGGATGATGGCCCTCACCGACCCGCCCCGGCACCGCGAACTCCGCGCGCCCGCCAACCCGTTCTTCGCCCCCGGCCCGGTGCGCGGAGCATCCCGCGGCATCACCGAACTCGCCGCCTCGATCGTCGACCGGGCCGTCGAGCTGGGCGAGGTCGACCTCGTCGACGCCGTCTCCGCCCTGCCGCTGTCCGTCATGTGCGACCTCCTGGACGTCCCCGAGAAGGACCGCGAGATGGTCGAGCGGGTCTGCGACGTCGCCTTCCTCGGCCGCACCCCCGAGGAGCGCCGGGCCGGCCACCAGCAGCTCATCCCCTACCTGCTGCACCAGGTGATGCTGCGCCGCACCGACCCGCGCGACGACCTGATCAGCATGATGGCCACCTACCGGGTCGGCGGCAAGCTGCTGCCGATCGAGGACGTCGTCCTCAACCTGGACAACATCGTGGTCGGCGGCGTCCAGACCGTCCGCCACACCGCGGCCATGGGCCTCCACACCCTCGTCCAACACCCGGAACTGTGGCGGCAGTTGCAGCGGGGCGAGGTCGGCATGGACTCGGCGCTGGACGAACTCCTGCGCTGGACGTCCGTCGGGCTGCACACCCTGCGCACCGCGAGCCGCGACACCGAGCTCGACGGCCGCACCATCCGGCGCGGCGACCGGGTCGCGGTCTGGGTGTGGTCCGCCAACCGCGACCCGGAGGCCTTCGACCGGCCCGAGGAGATCCTGCTCGACCGCGCCCCCAACAAGCACCTCGCCCTCGGCCTCGGCGCCCACTACTGCATCGGCGCGCCGCTGGCCAAGGCCGAACTCGGCGCCCTGTTCACGGCGATGCTGGAGCGCGTCGCCGAGATCGAACCGACCGGGCCGGTCATCCACAACCGCTCGATCATCAACTTCGGCCTGGACCACTTCCCGGTGCGCCTCACCCCGCGCTGAACCGGCCCGCCTCACCCCGCGCTGAACCTGCCCGCCGCGGACCGCCGACGGGGGCCGAGTCGAACTGCCGCGTTCCTGCCGCGACTCCTGCCGTTGCGCCCCCCGGCCCGCCCCTACCTTCGAAGCAACCCAAGGAGGACACCATGAGCAACCCGTTCGAGGACGACAACGCCGGCTACCTGGTGCTGGTCAACGACGAGAACCAGCACTCGCTGTGGCCGGTCTGGATCGACGTGCCGGCCGGCTGGACCACCGTCCACGGCGAGGACACCCGCCAGGGCTGCCTCGACCACATCGAGGCCAACTGGACCGACATCCGGCCCGCCAGCCTGACCGCCTCCCTCGCCCGGCAGTGAGCGCGACCATGCTGAACTGGGAACTGAACCCCGGCCGCCCGGCCCTCGCCCACGCCCCGCGCACCGCCGACATCGGCGAGGCCGGCGCGTGGCTGCGCGAGAACGAGACCGAGCTCACCGAAGCCCTCCACCGGCACGGCACGATCTTCCTGCGCGGCCTGCCGGTCGCGAGCACCGAGGACGTCGCCGCCGTGCGCGACGTCCTCATCCCCGAGCGCACCCCCTACCGGGAGAAGGCCACCCCGCGCAGCGACTACGGCAACGGCGTCTTCTCCTCCACCGACCTGCCGTCGCCCCAGCCGATCCGGATGCACAACGAGAACAGCTACACCCTCACCTTCCCGGGCCGGCTGCTCTTCGCCTGCCTGACCGCCCCCGAGGAGGGCGGCGCCACCCCGACCGCCGACTGCCGCCAGGTGCTCGACCACCTGCCCGCCCACCTGGTCGAGCGGATGCGGACGTCCGGCTGGACACTCACCCGCAACTACTCGGACTACGTCTCCCTCGGCTGGCGCACCGCCTTCGCCACCGAGGACCGGGCCGCGGTCGAGGCCTACTGCCGGGAGAACGGCATCACCTGGGAGTGGCTGCCGGACGGCAACCTGCGCACCGGCCAGCTGCGCCCCGGCACCATCCACCACCCGGCGACCGGCGAGGAGGTCTGGTTCAACCACCTCGCCTTCTGGAGCGAGTGGTCGCTCGACCCGGACATCCGCGAGGCGATGACCGACGAGTTCGGCCCGGACGGCTTCCCGTTCAACACCGGCTTCGGGGACGGCGAACCGCTGGAGCGCGCCGACGTCGACGCCCTCAACGAGGCGTACCACGCCGCGACCGTGCGCGAGCGCTGGCAGGTCGGCGACGTGATGCTGGTCGACAACGTGCTGTGCGCGCACGGCCGGGACCCGTACCGCGGCGACCGCAGGATCGCCGTCGCGATGGGGCAGCCCCTGGACGTCCTGGACTGCCGGCCCAGCGGGCCCACCCTGGCCGTCGCCTGACCGTCCCCAGACCACCCCGTGCCGTGACGTGAGTAGAGGAAGCACCGTGATCCCGGTTTCGTACGCACAGCAGCGTCTCTGGCTGATCGACCAGATCGAGGGGCCGACCGCGCTGTACAACCTTCCGTTCGCCCTGCGCCTGCGCGGCGAGCTCGACACCGCCGCGCTGCGCGCCGCGACGGTGGACGTGGTCGCCCGGCACGAGGCCCTGCGTACGGTGTTCCCGGTGGACGGGGGAGTCCCGGTGCAGCAGATCCTGCCGGCCGAGGAGGCGCAGCCGCGCTTCCTGGTCGTGGACTGCGCACCGGACGACTACCCCGCCCGCCGGGACGCGGCCTCCGCCGAGACCTTCGAGCTGAGCCGCGAACTGCCCATCCGGGTCACGGTGTTCACTCTCGCTCCGACCGAGCACGTGCTGCTCGTCGTCCTGCACCACATCGCCGGCGACGGCTGGTCGCTCGGCCCGCTGCTGCGCGACCTCGCCACCGCCTACCGGGCCCGGCTCGCCGGCCGCGCCCCCCACTGGGAGCCGCTGCCCGTCCAGTACGCCGACTACGCGCTCTGGCAGCGCGACCTGCTCGGCGACGAGCGCGACCCCGAGAGCCTGCTCGCCCGCCAACTCGACCACTGGCGAACCGCCCTGGCCGGACTCCCGGAGGAACTGGAGCTGCCGACGGACCGCCCCCGACCGCCCACCCCCACCGGCGCCGCCGACTCCGTCGACCTCGCCTGGGACGCCGACCTGCACACCGCCCTGCTCGGCCTCGCCCGGACGCACCGCACCACCCTGTTCACCGTCCTCCAGGCCGGCCTCGCCGCACTGTTCACCAGGCTCGGCGCCGGCACCGACATCCCGCTCGGCACCGGCCTCGCCGGCCGCGCCGACGAGGCCCTGGACGACCTGGTCGGCTTCTTCGTCAATTCGCTGGTGCTGCGCGCCGACACGTCCGGCGACCCGAGCTTCGCCGAGCTGCTCGGCCGCGTCCGGGAGGCCCAGCTCGACGCCTTCGCCCACCAGGACATCCCCTTCGAGCGCCTCGTCGAGGAGCTCAACCCGACCCGCGCCCTCGGCCGCCACCCGCTGTTCCAGACCCTGCTGGTGCTCCAGAACCACGGGCAGGACGCCGAACTCGACCTGCCCGGGCTGGAGTCCGCGCCCGAGCCGATCGGCCTGCGGGTCGCCAAGTTCGACCTCAACATCGGCATCGCCGAACGCCACGGACCCGACGGCGCCCCCGCCGGGCTCACCGGCTCGATCGAGTACGCCGCCGACCTCTACGACCACGCCACCGTCGCCGCCCTGGCCGCCCGGCTCGGCCTGCTGCTGACCGGTGCCGCCGCCGACCCGCACGCCCCCATCGGCACCCTCGACGTCCTCGCGCCCGAGGAGCGCACCCGCATCCTCACCGAGTGGAACGCCACCGGCGCCCCGGCCCGGCCCGGCACCCTCGCCGAGTCCTTCGAGCGCCAGGCCGACCGCACCCCGCACACCACCGCCCTCGCCCACGACGGCGGCACCCTCGACTACGCCGAACTCGACGCCCGGGCCAACCGCCTCGCCCACCACCTGATCGCCCTCGGCGTCGGCACCGAGACCCCCGTCGCGATGCTGATGGAGCGCTCCGTCGAGGTCGTCGTCGCCACCCTGGCGATCCTCAAGGCCGGCGGCTGCTACGTGCCCATGCACCCCGGCCTGCCGCCCGAGCGGATGACCGACGTGCTCGCCGACACCGGCGCCCCCGTGCTGCTCACCGACCGCGCCGACCCGGGCTTCCCGCACCGGGCCGTGGTGGTCCGCCCCGGCGACGAGGCGGCCGCCCCCGCCCACCGCCCCGGCGTGCCCGTCCACCCGGACCAGCTCGCCTACGCGATGTACACCTCCGGCTCCACCGGCCGCCCCAAGGGCGTCGCCGTCCGCCACCGCGACGTCCTCGACCTCGCCGCCGACCGGCGCTGGCAGGACGGCCGGCACGAGCGGGTCCTGCTGCACTCCCCGCACGCCTTCGACGCCGCCACCTACGAGATCTGGACGCCCCTGCTGGCCGGCGGCACCGTCGTGGTCGCCCCGCCCGGCGCCCTCGACGCCACCTCCCTGCACGCCGTCACCACCCGCCACGGCGTCACCGCCGTCTTCCTCACCAAGGCCCTGTTCGACCTCGTCGCCGAGCAGGCCCCGCAGACCTTCGCCGCCCTGCGGGTCGTCTGCACCGGCGGCGAGGCCGCCTCCGGCACCCTGATGCGGC
Source organism: Kitasatospora sp. NPDC059812 (assembly GCF_042732075.1). Classification (NCBI taxonomy): domain Bacteria; kingdom Bacillati; phylum Actinomycetota; class Actinomycetes; order Kitasatosporales; family Streptomycetaceae; genus Kitasatospora; species Kitasatospora sp. NPDC059812. The sequence continues at coordinate 24,430 of NZ_JBHWIO010000064.1, read as the reverse complement.
GCGTCCTGGACGCCTGCCCCGACCTGCTGCTCGCCCACGTCTACGGGCCCACCGAGACCACCACCTTCGCGACCCACCACCCGCTCGTCCACGCCGACCTCGACGGCCCCCGGGTGCCGATCGGCGGCCCGCTCGACGCCATGCGCAGCTACGTCCTCGACGCCCGGCTGGGCCCCGTCCCGCCCGGCGTCCCGGGAGAGCTGTACATCGCCGGGGCCGGCCTGGCCCGCGGCTACCTGAACCGGCCGGCCCTGACCGCCGAACGGTTCGTCGCCTGCCCGTACGCGCCCGGGGAGAGGATGTACCGCACCGGCGACCTGGTGCGGCTGCGCGCCGACGGCGCCGTGGAGTTCCTCGGCCGGATCGACGGCCAGGTCAAGCTGCGCGGCTTCCGGATCGAACTCGGCGAGATCGAGGCGACGCTCTCCCGCCACCCCGCCGTGCGCCAGGTCATCGTGATCGCCCGCGAGGACCGCCCCGGCGACACCCGGCTGGTCGCCTACTGCACCGCCGACGCCTCGCTCACCCCGGCCGAGCTGCGCACCTTCGCCGGCACCACGCTGCCCGGCTACATGGTTCCCGCCGCCGTCGTCCTCCTCGACGCCCTGCCGCTCAACGCCAACGGCAAGGTCGACCGCCGGGCCCTGCCCGCCCCGGACGTCGCCGCCGACGGCACCGGCCGCGAGCCCCGCGACGAGCGCGAACGGGCGCTGTGCGAGCTCTTCGGCGACCTGCTCGGCATCGACGACATCACCATCGACGACGACTTCTTCGCGCTCGGCGGGCACTCGCTGCTCGCCACCCGCCTCACCGGGCGGGCCCGCGCCGAACTCGGCATCGAACTCGCCATCGGCGACCTCTTCCAGGCCCCCACCGTCGCCGGGCTCACCGACCGGCTCGCCGACCGCGCGGCCGACGCGCCCGCCCCGGCCCGCCCGGCGCTTCGGCCCGGCCCCCGGCCCGACCGGGTGCCGCTCTCCTTCGCCCAGCGCCGCCTCTGGTTCCTCGCCCAGGCGGACGGCCCCGCCAGCACCTACAACGTGACCCTCGCCCTGCGGCTGCGCGGCCCGCTCGACCCCGCCGTCCTCGCGGACGCCCTCGGCGACACCGTCCGGCGGCACGAGGCCCTGCGCACCGTCTTCGGCGAACAGGACGGCGTCCCGTACCAGCACGTCCTCGACGGGCCGACCGCCCCGCTGCTCACCACCACCGACCGGCCGGTGGACGAACTCGCCCGCCACACCTTCGACCTGGCCGCCGACCTGCCCCTGCACGCCTACCTGCGGCCCGAGGGCCCGGACGAGCACGTCCTGGTCCTCGTCCTGCACCACATCGCCGGGGACGGCGCCTCGCTGGGCCCGCTCTACCGCGACCTCACCGACGCCTACCGGGCCCGGCTCGCCGGCCGCGCCCCCGACGGCGAGCCGCTGCCCGTCCAGTACGCCGACTACGCGCTCTGGCAGCACGCCCTGCTCGGCGACGAGGACGACCCGCAGAGCCTGGCCGCCCGCCAACTCGCCTACTGGCGCGACGCGCTGGCCGGCCTGCCGGAGGAGCTGCCGCTGCCGCTCGACCGGCCCCGGCCCCCGGTCGCCAGCCACCGCGGGACCGTCCTCCCGCTGGAGCTCGACGCCGCCCTGCACGCACGCCTCGGCGCCCTCGCCGTCGAGCACGGCGCCACGCTGTTCATGGTCCTCCAGGCCGCCTACGCCACCCTGCTGCACCGCTTCGGCGCCGGCACCGACCTGCCGATCGGCACCCCGGTGGCCGGCCGTCTCGACGAGGCCGTCACCGACCTGGTCGGCTACTTCGCCAACACCCTGGTGCTGCGCACCGACGTCTCCGGCCGCCCCAGCTTCGCCGAACTGCTGCACCGCGTCCGCGACACCGACGTGGCGGCGTACGAGCACCAGGACACGCCGTTCGAGTCGCTGGTCGAGGAGCTGAACCCGGCCCGGTCACTGGCCCGGCACCCCCTGTTCCAGGTGATGCTGGCCTTCGCCGGCACCCCCGAGGACGGGCCGGACCTGCCCGGCGTCACCGTGACCGAGGAGCCGGTCGACTTCGGCACCGCGACCTTCGACCTCACCCTCAGCCTGGTCGAGCGGCTCGCCGCCGACGGCTCCCCGGCCGGGCTGAGCGGCGGCCTGGAGTACGCGACCGACCTGTTCGACCGGGAGACGGTCCGGCGGCTCGCCACCGCCCTGGAGCTGATCCTGCGCCAGGCGGTCGAGGACCCCGAGCGCCCGGTCGCCGCCCTGGAGGTGCTCGGCGAGGCCGAGCGGGACGCTCTCGCCGCATGGAACGACACGGCGCTGCCGGACGCCGGCGTGCCCTACCTGACGGTGTTCGAGGAGCAGGCCGCGCGCACCCCCGGGGCCGTCGCCCTGGTCTGCGGCCCCGAGTCGCTGACCTTCGCGGAGCTGAACGCCCGGGCCAACCGGCTGGCCCGCGCCCTCGCCGACGAGGGCGCCGGGCCGGACACCGTGGTCGCCCTCGCCGTGCCGCGCTCGGTGGAGTCGGTGGTCGCCACGCTGGCGACACTGAAGGCCGGCGCGGCCTTCCTGCCCCTGGACCCGGAGTACCCGGCGGAGCGGATCGCCCACATGCTGGCCGACTCCGCCCCGGCGGTCGTGCTCACCGACCACCGCTGGCCGCTCGCCGAGTCGCTGGACGGACGCACCGTGCTGCCCGTCGACGACGAGCTGTGGGCCTTCCACGACGACCACGACCTGCCCGGCACCGCCCACCCGGGGCACGCCGCCTACATCATCTACACCTCCGGCTCCACCGGCAGGCCCAAGGGCGTCGTGGTCTCCCGCGGCAACTTCGCGAATCTGCTGGCCTTCCACCGCGCCGAGGTCGGGGCCGCCGTCGAGCGAGCCCGGCCGGGCCGCCGGCTGACGGTCGCGCTCACCGCCTCGCTGTCCTTCGACGCCTCCCTGGAGGGCTTCCTCTGGCTCGCGGCCGGGCACGAGCTGCACCTGATCGGCGACGACGTGCGCCGCGACGCCGCCGCGCTGGTGCGCCACGCCGAGCGCACCGGGATCGATGTCCTCGACCTCACTCCCACCTACGCGGACCAGCTGATCGAGGAGGGGCTGCTCACCCGCTGCCCGCCGGCCCTGCTGCTGCTCGGCGGCGAGGCCACCGGCCAGGCCCTGTGGACCACCCTGCGGGACGCCCCGGACCTGATCGCGTACAACCTGTACGGCCCGACCGAGTGCACCGTCGACGCCCTGTACCACCGCCTCGCCGACAGCGAGCGCCCGCTGATCGGCCGCCCGCTCGGCAACCTCCGCGCCTACGTGCTGGACTCCCGGTTGAACCCGGTGCCGGCCGGGGTGCCCGGTGAGTTGTACCTGGCGGGGGCGGGTCTGGCCCGGGGCTACCTGAACCGGCCGGAGCTGACCGCCGAACGGTTCGTGGCCTGCCCGTTCGAGCCCGGGGAGAGGATGTACCGCACCGGCGACCTGGTGCGCCGCCGCCCGGACGGCGACCTGGACTACCTGGGCCGCACCGACCAGCAGGTCAAGATCCGCGGCTTCCGGATCGAACTCGGCGAGATCGAGACCGCGCTGACCTCGCAGCCCGGGGTGCTCCAGGCCGCGGTGCTGCCGTACGAGCAGGGCCCGGGCGGGGCGCGGCTGATCGCCTACCTGGTCGGCCCGGCCGCGTCGGACCCGGCCGAGCTGCGCGCCGCCGTCGCGGCCGAACTGCCCGCCCACATGGTGCCGGCCGCCTTCGTGGCGCTGGAGGCGCTGCCGCTCAACGCCAACGGCAAGCTGGACCGCTCCGCGCTCCCGGCGCCGGACTTCGCGGAGTTCGCGGGTGGCCGGGCGGCGCGGACGGCGGAGGAGGAGATCCTCTGCGGGCTGTTCGCAGAGGTCCTCGGCGTCGAACGGGTGGGCGCCGACGACGACTTCTTCGCGCTCGGTGGTCATTCCCTGCTGGCGACGCGGCTGTTGAGCCGGGTGCGGTCGGTGCTGGGGGTGGAGCTGGGGGTGCGGGACGTGTTCGAGGCGCCGACGGTGGCGGGGCTCGCGGCCCGTTCGGGTGCGGCGGCCGGCCGGCCGGTGCTGTCGGGAGGTGTCGAGCGTCCGGAGCGGGTGCCGCTGTCGTTCGCGCAGCAGCGGTTGTGGCTGATCGACCGGATGGAGGGCCCCAGCGCGCTCTACAACGTGCCGGTCGCGCTGCGACTGGGCGGCGAGCTGGACGTGGCGGCGCTGGAGGCGGCGCTGGGTGATGTGGTGACGCGGCACGAGAGCCTGCGCACGCTCGTGGCCGAGGCGGACGGCGAGCCCTACCAGCGGATCCTGCCGCCCGAGGAGGCCCGGGTCACCGTCGAACGCCGGGACTGCCCGGCCGACGCGCTGGCCGACGCCGTGGACGAGGAGTCCCGCCGCCCCTTCGACCTGGCGGCCGAACCCCCCTTCCGCGCGACCCTGCTGAGGACGGCCGAGGAGAGCCACGTGCTGCTCCTGGTGCTGCACCACATCGTCAGCGACGGCTGGTCGATGGGTCCGTTGCTGCGGGATCTGTCGACGGCGTACGCGGTGCGGTCCGGTGGCGAGGTGCCGGTGGTGGAGCCGCTGCCGGTGCAGTACGCGGACTACGCGCTCTGGCAGCGCCGGCTGCTGGGGGAGGAGTCGGATTCCGGGAGCGTGGTTTCACGTCAGTTGGATTACTGGCGTGGGGTGTTGGACGGCCTCCCGGAGGAGTTGGCGTTGCCGGTGGATCGTGCGCGTGGTGTGGTGGCGTCGCATCGGGGTGACCGGGTGGTGCTGCCGTTGGGTGTGGAGCTGCATCGTGGGTTGGTGGGGTTGTCGCGTGCGCATCGGGTGACGTTGTTCATGACGGTGCAGGCGGCGTTGGCGGCGTTGTTGACCCGGTTGGGTGCGGGGACGGATGTGCCGATCGGCACGGTGGTGGCCGGTCGTTCGGACGAGGCGTTGGACGAGTTGGTCGGGTTCTTCGTCAACACGCTGGTGCTGCGCACCGATACGGCGGGTGACCCGAGTTTCGCGGAGTTGCTGGGTCGGGTGCGGGAGTCGGATCTGGGGGCGTTCGGGCACCAGGATGTGCCGTTCGAGCGTCTGGTGGAGGAGCTGAACCCGGCGCGGTCGCTGGCCCGCCACCCCCTCTTCCAGGTGATGCTGGTCCTGCAGAGCAATGAGCAAGCCGAACTGGAGCTGCCCGGACTGCACGTCGAGACTCTGCCGGCCGGGACCGGGGTCGCCAAGTTCGACCTCAACGTGATCATGGAGGAGGTCTTCGGCCCGGACGGCGAACCTGCCGGGATCGACTGCGCGATCGACTTCGCGACGGATCTGTTCGACAGGGAGACGGTGGAGTCGCTGGCGGTGCGGTTCGGGCGGTTGCTGCGGGCGGTGGTGGAGCGTCCGGAACTGCCGGTGGGCCGGGTGGAGTTGTTGGCGGCGGAGGAGCGGGCCGGGCTGGTGGGTGGCGGGTTCACGTCGCTGCCGTCGCGGGTGCCGCTGGTGCCGGCGGTGTTCGAGGCGCAGGTCGCGCGGACTCCGGAGGCGGTGGCGCTGGTGTGCGGCGCCCAGACGTTGACGTTCGCCGAGTTGAATGTGCGGGCGAATCGGCTGGCGCATCGGCTGATCGCTGCGGGCGTGGGGCCGGAGTCGGGTGTGGCGTTGGCGCTGCCGCGCTCGGTGGAGTCGGTGGTGGGGTTGCTGGCGGTGCTGAAGGCCGGCGGGGTGTACCTCCCGCTGGACGCCGAGTACCCCGCCGACCGCACCGCCGACACCCTGGCGGACTCCCGTCCGTCGCTGGTACTGACCGACCCGCGGTGGCCGCTGCCCGAGGTCCTGGCGGGCCTGCGGATGCTGGACGTCACCGAGGACGGCCCCGGCCCCGAGAGCGATCCGGCCCCCCGCGTCACCGCGCAGGATGCGGCGTATGTGATTCACACGTCGGGTTCGACGGGTCGTCCGAAGGGTGTGGTGGTGTCCCACGGGAGCCTGGCTGCTCTGTTGGCGGCGCATCGTGTCGGTGTGATGGCGGGTTGGGTGCGGTCGCGGGTGGCGTTGACGGCGTCGTTGTGCTTCGACGCGTCGTGGGATGGCCTTCTCTGGCTGGTGGCCGGGCATGAGCTGCACCTGGTCGGTGATGAGGTACGCCGGGATGCGGCAGCGCTGGTGCGCCATGTCGGGGAGTGCGGTATCGGGGTGCTGGAGGTGACGCCGTCCTACGCCGAACAGCTGGTGGAGGAGGGGTTGTTGGCCGAGTCGGCGCCGGAGCTGTTGCTGCTCGGTGGTGAGGCGGTGGGCCAGGCCCTGTGGACCACCCTGCGGGAGGCTCCGGCGACGGAGGCGTACAACCTGTACGGGCCGACGGAGGCGACGGTGGACACGCTCGTCCACCCGCTGGCCGCGACGGAGCAGCCGGTGCTGGGCCGTACGGTCGCCGGGACGCAGGCCTATGTGCTGGACGAGTGGTTGAACCCGGTGCCGGCCGGGGTGCCCGGTGAGCTGTACCTGGCGGGGGCGGGTCTGGCCCGGGGGTATCTGAACCGGCCGGGGCTGACCGCGGAGCGGTTCGTGGCCTGCCCGTTCGCGTCCGGGGAGAGGATGTACCGCACGGGCGACCTGGTGCGCCGCTCCCGTGAGGGTGAGCTGGAGTACCTGGGCCGCACCGACCAGCAGGTCAAGATCCGTGGCTTCCGGATCGAACTCGGCGAGATCGAACAGGTGCTGGTCCGCCACGACGCCGTCCGCCAGGCGGTCGTCACCACCCGGGAGAGCGACGACGGCGACCGCCGGCTGGTGGCCTACTGCGCGGTGACCGAGCAGATCCCTGGGATCGCCCTCGACCTGCGGGAGTTCGTCGCCCGGGCACTGCCCGGCTACATGGTGCCGGCCGCCGTCGTCCCGCTCACCGCCCTGCCGCTCACCGGCAGCGGAAAGGTGGACCACCGGGCCCTGCCGGCGCCGGACTTCGCGGAGTTCGCGGGTGGCCGGGCGGCGCGGACGGCGGCGGAGGAGATCCTCTGCGGGCTGTTCGCCGAGGTCCTGGGGATCGCCGGGGTCGGCATCGACGACGACTTCTTCGCGCTCGGTGGTCATTCCCTGCTGGCGACGCGGTTGTTGAGCCGGGTGCGGTCGGTGCTGGGGGTGGAGCTGGGGGTGCGGGATGTGTTCGAGGCGCCGACGGTGGCGGGGCTCGCGGCCCGTTCGGGTGCCGGGGTCGGTCGTCTGGTGCTGTCGGGAGGTGTCGAGCGTCCGGAGCGGGTGCCGTTGTCGTTCGCGCAGCAGCGGTTGTGGCTGATCGACCGGATGGAGGGCCCGAGCGGGCTCTACAACCTTCCCGTGCTGCTCCGCTTGGGCGGCGAGTTGGATGTGGCGGCGCTGGAGGCGGCGCTGGGTGATGTGGTGGCGCGGCACGAGAGTTTGCGCACGCTCGTGGCCGAGGTGGACGGCGAGCCGTACCAGCGGATCCTGCCGCCCGAGGAGGCCCGGGTCACCGTCGAGGTCCTGCCCGTGGGCACCGACCCCGAGAGCTGCGTCGACCGGCCGTTCGACCTGTCCGCCGACCTGCCCATGCGCGTCCAGGTGATTCCGGGCGGGTCCGACGGAGACCTGCTGGTGCTGGTGCTGCACCACATCGCCGGTGACGGCTGGTCGATGGGTCCGTTGCTGCGGGATCTGTCGACGGCGTACGCGGTGCGGTCCGGGGGCGGGGTGCCGGTGGTGGAGCCGCTGCCGGTGCAGTACGCGGACTACGCGCTCTGGCAGCGCGGACTGCTGGGGGAGGAGTCGGATTCCGGGAGTGTGCTTTCGCGCCAGTTGGATTACTGGCGTGGGGTGTTGGACGGCCTTCCGGAGGAGTTGGCGTTGCCGGTGGATCGTGCGCGTGGTGTGGTGGCGTCGCATCGGGGTGACCGGGTGGTGCTGCCGTTGGGTGTGGAGCTGCATCGTGGGTTGGTGGGGTTGTCGCGTGCGCATCGGGTGACGTTGTTCATGACGGTGCAGGCGGCGTTGGCGGCGTTGTTGACCCGGTTGGGTGCGGGGACGGATGTGCCGATCGGCACGGTGGTGGCCGGTCGTTCGGATGAGGCGTTGGACGAGTTGGTCGGGTTCTTCGTCAACACGCTGGTGCTGCGCACCGATACGGCGGGTGACCCGAGTTTCGCGGAGTTGCTGGGTCGGGTGCGGGAGTCGGATCTGGGGGCGTTCGGGCACCAGGATGTGCCGTTCGAGCGTCTGGTGGAGGAGCTGAATCCGGCCCGGTCGCTGGCCCGCCACCCCCTCTTCCAGGTGATGCTGCTGCTGGAAGGCGACCGGACGGCCTCGGCGCCGCTCACCCTCGGCGCCCTGCCCGCCACCGTGCAGTCGACGGCCGGATCGGTGGCCAAGTTCGATCTGAGCATCGGCATGGGCGAGACCTTCGACGCGGACGGCGAGCCCGCCGGCCTGGAATGCGCGATCGATTTCGCGACGGATCTGTTCGACCGGGAGACGGTGGAGTCGCTGGCGGTGCGGTTCGGGCGGTTGCTGCGGGCGGTGGTGGAGCGTCCGGAACTGCCGGTGGGCCGGGTGGAGTTGTTGGCGGCGGAGGAGCGGGCCGGGCTGGTGGGTGGCGGGTTCACGTCGCTGCCGTCGCGGGTGTCGCTGGTGCCGGCGGTGTTCGAGGCACAGGCTGCGCGGACTCCGGAGGCGGTGGCGCTGGTGTGCGGCGCCGAGACGTTGACGTTCGCCGAGTTGAATGTGCGGGCGAATCGGCTGGCGCATCGGCTGATTGCCGCGGGGGTGGGGCCGGAGTCGGGTGTGGCGTTGGCGCTGCCGCGTTCGGTGGAGTCGGTGGTGGGGTTGCTGGCGGTGCTGAAGGCCGGCGGGGTGTACCTGCCGCTGGACGCCGAGTACCCCGCTGACCGCATCGCCCATACGCTCGCCGACGCGCAGCCCGTCCTCGCCGTGACCGGCGATCGCTGGCCGCACCCGGAGTTGCTGGCCGGGCTGACCGTGGTGGAGGCCGGTGACGTGGCCGGTCCGGAGTCGGACCCGGTCGCGCGGGCTTCGGCCGGGGACGCGGCGTATGTGATTCACACGTCGGGTTCGACGGGTCGTCCGAAGGGTGTGGTGGTGTCGCACGGGAGCCTGGCGGCTCTGTTGGCGGCGCATCGTGTCGGTGTGATGGCGGGTCGGGTGCGGTCGCGGGTGGCGTTGACGGCGTCGTTGTGCTTCGACGCTTCCTGGGATGGCCTTCTCTGGCTGGTGGCCGGGCATGAGCTGCACCTGATCGGTGATGAGGTGCGCCGGGACGCGGCAGCGCTGGTGCGCCATGTCGGGGAGCGCGGTATCGGGGTGCTGGAGGTGACGCCGTCCTTCGCCGAGCAGCTGGTGGAGGAGGGACTGCTCACCGGCTGCCCGCCGGAGCTGTTGCTGCTCGGTGGTGAGGCGGTGGGCCAGGCCCTGTGGTCGCGGTTGCGGGAGGCGCCGGCGACGGAGACGTACAACCTGTACGGGCCGACGGAGGCGACGGTGGACACGCTCGTCCACCCGCTGGCCGCGACGGAGCAGCCGGTGCTGGGCCGTACGGTCGCCGGGACGCAGGCCTATGTGCTGGACGAGTGGTTGAACCCGGTGCCGGCCGGGGTGCCCGGTGAGCTGTACCTGGCGGGGGCGGGTCTGGCCCGGGGGTATCTGAACCGGCCGGGGCTGACCGCGGAGCGGTTCGTGGCCTGCCCGTTCGCGTCCGCTGGGCCCCTCCGGCCCGATGGCGGGCAAGGAGGGAGGATGTACCGCACGGGCGACCTGGTGCGCCGCTCCCGCGAGGGTGAGTTGGAGTACCTGGGCCGTACCGACCAGCAGGTCAAGATCCGGGGCTTCCGGATCGAACTCGGCGAGATCGAACAGGTCCTGAGGCGGCACCCCCGGGTGTCGGCGGCCGTCGTCCGCCCGGTCGAGGACCGGGCAGCGGGCACTCGTCTGGTCGCCTACGTGGTGGCCGACGGCCGGCTGGACCAGGCAGGTCTGCGGGCCTTCGCGGGCGGGTTCCTGCCCGGCTACATGGTGCCGGCCGCCGTCGTCCCGCTCGATGCGCTGCCGCTCACCGGCAGCGGCAAGCTCGACCACCGGGCCCTGCCCGCCCCGGACTTCGCCGAACTCGCCGGGGGCCGCGCGCCGCGCACCGAACAGGAACGGGTCCTCTGCGGGCTGTTCGCCGAGGTCCTGGGGATAGCCGGGGTCGGCATCGACGACGACTTCTTCGCGCTCGGCGGTCACTCCCTGCTCGCGATGAAGCTGCTCGCCCGGATCCGTGCCGCCCTCGGCGCCGACCTCGGGATGCGCGCGCTGTTCGAGGCCCCGACCGTCGCCGGACTGGCCGGCCGGCTCGGTGCCGGGCCGGCCGCCGACGCCCTGGACGTGCTGCTGCCGCTGCGCACCGGTGGCGGCCTGGCCCCGCTGTTCTGCGTCCACCCGGCCGCCGGCATCAGCTGGGTCTACTCCGGCCTGCTGCCGCACCTCGGCGCCGACCGGCCGGTCTACGGTCTGCAGGCCCGCGGCCTGCGCGGGGAGGCACCGGCGAGCGTCGCCGAGATCGCCGAGGACTACGTGCGGCAGATCCGGGCGGTGTGGCCGTCCGGCCCGTACCACCTGCTCGGCTGGTCCTTCGGGGCGGTCGTCGCGCAGGAGATGGCCGTCCGGCTCCAGGCCGAGGGCGCACCGGTCGGTGTGCTCGCCCTGCTCGACGGCGCACCGGTCACCGGCCACGGTCCGGCGGCCGTCGACGGGCCGGAGGAGGACGAACCCGTCGACACCCTGGCCGAGTTGCTGCTGTCACTGGGCTACGACCCGGAGGCCGGGCGCGGCCAGGCCGAGCTGGCCGCCGTCCTGGGGGAGGCCGCCGCCGAGCTGCCCGGCATGTTCGAGCGGCACCGCAAACTCATGGCCGAGCACGTGCCCGGCCGCTACCGGGGCGACGCCGTCTTCTTCGGCGCGACCCTCGACAAGCCCGCCGACTGGCCCTACGAGCGGTCCTGGCGGCCGTACCTGGACGGCCGGATCGAGCCCCACCGCCTCGCCTGCGCGCACGGCGAGCTGACCCGTCCGGAACCCCTCGCACGGATCGCCTCCGTGCTCGCCGAGAAGCTTGGAGAGTGACCCGCGATGTCCGTCACCACCCCCGCCATGGCTCCGCCGGAGCCGTCCCGCAGCCGCTGGGGGCTGTGGGCCCAGGCCGACTTCCGTCGGCTCTGGATCGGTGAGACCACCAGCGGTCTCGGTACGGCGGTCGGCAACGTGGCGCTGGCCCTGGTGGCCGTCGTCACCCTGCACGCCAGCCCGCTCGCGGTCGGCCTGCTGACCGCCTCGGCCTGGCTGCCCTGGCTCTTCCTCGGGCTGCCGGCCGGTGCCTGGGTGGACCGCTGGCCCAAGCTGCGGGTGATGCTGGTCTGCGACCTGCTGCTGCTCGTCCTGTTCGTCAGCGTGCCGGTGGCCAGCTGGCTCGGTGTGCTGACCATGGCCCAACTGGTGCTGGTGGCCCTGCTGACCGGCGGGGTGAAGGTGTTCTTCTCCACCGCGTACGGGGCGGTGCTCCCGTCGCTGGTGGCCAAGGAGGACGTGCTGGAGGCGAACGTCAAGCTGCGTTCCGGGGAGTCGGCGGTGGAGATCGCCGGTCCCGGTGCGGCCGGCCTGCTGTCGCAGGTCTTCGGCGCGACCAGCGGCCTGCTCGCCGACGCGGTGAGCTACCTCGTCTCGGCGGTCTGCGTGGCCCGGATCACCGTGGTGGAGCAGCCTCCGCCGCCGTCGCAGCGGCGGGGCATCCTGAAGGAGATCGGCGAGGGCGTGGGCTTCCTGGCCCGCGACCCGTACCTGCGGACGCTGGCCTGCTTCGGTGCGGTCGGCAACCTCGGGCTGAACGGCATCCAGGCCGTCCAGACGGTCTTCCTGGTGCGCAGCGTCGGCATCGGATCCGGCGAGGTGGGCCTGGTGTTCGCGGTGGTGAGCATCGGCGGGCTGGCCGGCGCGGCGGTGGCCGGGCGGCTGGCCCGGCGGCTGGGCAGCGCCCGCGGGCTGCTGCTGTGCGAGCTGGTGGTCGCGCCCTTCATCTTCCTGCTGCCGATGGCCGGCGACCAACTGCCGCTCGCGGTCAGCGCGCTCGCGTGGTCGGTGGCCGTCTGCGGCGTCGTGGCCGGGAACGTGCTGGCCGGCAGTTTCTACCAGTCCTACTGCCCGCCCGCGATGATCGGGCGGATCAGGGCCAGCGCCTCGACCGTCAACTACAGCGCGATCCCCCTCGGCGCCCTGCTCGGCGGCTGGCTCGGCGAGGTGCTGGGCCCGCGCACCACGATCTGGATCATGGCGGGCGTGCTGCTGTCCGCAGGCGCCGTGCTGCTGGCGAGCCCGCTGCGCGGAATGCGCGACTTCCCGGCGCGCCCCGAGCACGGCGACCACCGCGCCGACGACGCGCGGCCCGAGCCCGCCGTCTGACCCCGGCGTCCGACCCCGCACACCCCGCCCCGACCGCCCGATCCCTCACCCCGGAGCCCCCCGATGACCCGCACCGCCCGCCCGCGCCACTACCTGATGTGCCGTCCGACCCACTTCGAGGTCACCTACGCGATCAACCCGTGGATGGACCCGGCGAAGCCGGTCGACACCGGGCTCGCCGTGGCGCAGTGGGAGCGGCTGTACGCGCTCTACCAGGAGCTCGGTCACCGGGTCGACCTGATCGACCCGATCCCGGGCCTGCCCGACATGGTCTACGCGGCCAACGGCGCCACCGTGGTGGACGGCAAGGTGCTCGGCGCCCGCTTCCGCAACGCCGAGCGCGCCGCCGAGGGCCCCGCCTACCTGGAGTGGTTCCGCGCCCGGGGCTTCGAGACGCGCGATCCGGAGCACGTCAACGAGGGCGAGGGGGACCTGCTGCTGACCGCGGGCTCCGTGCTGGCCGGGCGGGGCTTCCGCAGCGTGGCCGACGGGCACGCGGAGGCCCAGGAGTTCTTCGGGCGCCCGGTGATCGGCCTGGAGCTGATCGACCCGCGCTACTACCACCTGGACACCGCGCTGGCCGTCCTGGACGGCGACGAGATCATGTACAACCCCGAGGCCTTCTCGGCCGGCAGCCGTGCCGTCCTGCGCCGGCTGTTCCCCGACGCCCTGCTGGTGGACGGCGCCGACGCGGCGGTGTTCGGCCTCAACGCCGTGAGCGACGGCCTGCACGTGGTGCTGCCGGAGGCGGCCGTCGGCCTGGCCGCGCGGCTGCGCGAGCGCGGATTCCGGCCGATCGGGATGGACCTCAGCGAGCTGCTCAAGGGCGGTGGCAGCGTGAAGTGCTGCACCCTGGAGATCCGCGCGGCGGCCTGAACGGCAGCCTCGACGGGTGGCCTGAGCGGGCGGCCTGAGTGGGCGGCAGTGATCACCGGTGCTCGGTTGTAGATCCGCCGTTGAACGCCCCCGGCCAGACTGGTGCCACACCACGACGGAAGCCCTTCCCCACCAGGGAAGCGAGCCAAGGGAGCACCAGAGATGACGCAGCGTCCGGCCACCGCCCCCATCCGCCTCCGCCTGTTCACGGTCGGTCTCGGGGTGGCCGTCGCCCTGGGTGCCGGTCTCTCCGCCACGGCCGCCGTGGCGGAGACGGCCGGCACCGGGACGGCGACGGTGGTGAGCGGCGGCGCAACGCCGACGCCCACCCCCGCCCAGCCCAGCCCCACCGGCACCGTCCACGGCAGCACCGGCGACTGGAACAGCACCGGTTCCTGACCGCACCGGTTCCTGACCGCACCGGCTCCTGGCCTCACTGGCTCCAGACCGCACCGGAACAGCGGCAGGATCGATTCTTCAGTAGCTGGTCATCAGCTCGTCAGCGGCCCGGCCCGCAGCTCGTCACCGGAGCACCCGCCGCCCCCCGGCCACCGCCCCGACGCCCATCCGAGACGGACGGAGCCACCGGCGTCGACGGAGCCGAAGAGGCCGAAGAGCCCGAAGCAGCCGTAGCAGCCGTAGCGGCCGGAGGGTTCGAACCCTCCCCCCGGGGCAGCAGCCCCGCCACCTCCTCCGCCTCCGGCAGCCCCAGCCGGACGAAGATCCGGTGCGCCTCCCGCAGCCGGCCCCACGCCGCGGCCTCCCGCCCGAGGTCCGCCAGCGTCCGGCCCAGCACCACCAGCGCGTGGCCCTGGTCCCGCTCGGCCCCCAGTTCCTCGCACAGCGTCAGCGCCTGCCCGGCGTGCTCCAGCGCCTCGTCCGTCCGGCCCAGCGAGCGCAGACTGTCCGCCATCCGGTAGCGGGCGTGTGCGGCCCGGGCCCGCAGCCCGGCCGCCGAGGCCACCGCCAGGCACTCGCCGAACCAGGTGACGGCCTCCTCGTGCTGCCCCAGCCCGTGCAGTGCCAGCCCCAGTACGTACAGCGTGTACGCCCGGCCGGGATCGTCGTGCCGGGTCCGCAGCTCGGCGAGCGCCTCGTGGCAGATCGGTACGGCCTCGGCGGCCCGCCCGCTGCGCACCCGGGCCAGCGCGGCGTTCACCGTCGTCACCAGCGCCCCGGAGCGGTGGCCGAGTTCGCGGGCCAGCAGCAGTGCCTCGTCGTAGTGCCCGACGGCCTCGTCGTAGCGGCTGAGGAACTGGCAGACCAGGCCGAGGTCGTTCAGCGCCTGGCGCAGGATCACCGTGTCGCCCGCCGAGCGGGAGGCGGCCACCGCCAGCCGGGAGGCCGCCTCGGCCTCCTCCAGACGAGTGGCGGCCAGGGCGACGTTGCCGCGGAGGAAGTGCGCCCGACCAGCTGCCCGGTGGTCGGTGTGGTGGTCCGCGGCGGTGGCCAGGGCCTCTGCCGTACTGGCGAGCTGGCGGCTGGGCGGGGCGAGGACGAACGGCGTGAGCGCGATCAGCAGGTCGATCGCGGCGCGCAACGCATCCGGTGCCGCGCCGCCGTCGGCCGGGGCCGGCGCGGTGTCGTCCGCGACGGTCCAGCACGCCACCTGGGCGGCGAGCGCGATCGCCCCGGAACCCTCCGCCTCGGCCCAGGCCCGGGCGCCGTCCGGGCCGCCGAGGTCCACGCCCGCGCTGCGGGCCGGCCCGAGCGCACCGGCGGCCGGATCTCCCGGGACGGCGTGCTGGAAGGCCGCGCACGCGGTGGCCAGCAGGTGGTCCAGCAGCCGGTCACGGGCCTCCACGGCCGCGCCCGGGTGGTCCGGGCGCCGCCGGGCGAAGGCGCGCAGCAGGTCGTGGTAGCGGTAGCGGCCGGGGAACGGCGACTCCATCATCGCCACGTCCACCAGGGACTCCAGCAGGTCCTCGGCGTCGTACTCGTCCAGGTCCAGCAGGGCGGCCGCGGCGGGCAGCCCGATGTCGGGGCCGTCCACCGAGGCGGCCAGCCGGAACGCCCGGGCCTGGGCGGGCGTCAACTGGCGGTAGCTCAGTTCGAAGGCGGCCTCCACCGCCAGGTCGCCGATGCGCAGCTCGTCGATCCGCCGCCGTTCGACCGCCAGCCGGCGGCCCAGCGTCTGGACCGTCCAGCTCGGCCGGGCGGCCAGCCGGGCCGCCACGATCCGCACCGCGAGCGGCAGGTGGCCGCAGACCAGCAGCAGCTCCCGGGCGGCCTCCGGCTCGGCGGCCAGCCGCTCGGCGCCGATCGTGCGGCCCAGCAGTTCGAGTGCCTCCGCCGGCTCGAACACGCCGAGGTCGGCCTGGACGGACGAGGGCAGGCCCGAGAGGCGGGTACGGCTGGTGGTGAGCACGGCGCAGCCGACCGCGCCCGGCAGCAGGGGCCTGATCTGCGCGGTGTCGTGGACGTTGTCGAGCACCAGCAGCAGCCGCCGGCCGTCGACCACCGAGCGGAACAGCGCCGAGCGGGCGTCCAGCCCCTCGGGCACCCCGTAGGCCGGCACGCCGAGCGCCACCAGAAAGCTGCTGAGCACCGCCTCCGGGTCGGCCGGCGTGGTGTCGGCGCCCCGCAGGTCGACGTAGAGCTGCCCGTCGGGGTAGGAGTCCCGGGCCCGGTGGGCGACGTGCAGGGCCAGCGCGGTCTTGCCGACCCCGCCCATGCCGACCACGGTCGCGATCACCAGCGCCTGCTGGCCCGGGGCGCCGAGAGCCTCGCCCAGCCGCTCGACCTGGACGGTGCGGCCGGTGAAGTCCGCCGCGTCGGGCGGCAGCTGGGCCGGTCTGGGCGCCGCCGTGCTGGTGCCGGCGGGCGCGGCGGGCGCACCCGCCGCCGTGGGGCCGTCCGGCGGATCCTGCGCCTCGGGCCCGGGCCCGGCCGGCTTCACCGGGCCGGGGAGCAGCGCCGCGGCCGGCGCCGGGGCGGCGAGCGACAGGTCGCCCTCCAGGATCCGCCGGTGCAGCTGGTCCAGCTCCGCCCCGGGCTCCACCCCCAGCTCGTCCAGGAACAACTGACGCACGCCCCGGTACACCGCCAGCGCGTCCGCCTGCCGCCCGGCCTGGTACAGCGCGCGCATCAGCAGCCCGTACGCCCGCTCGTGCAGCGGGTGCTCGGTGGTCAGCGCGGTCAGCTCCGGGATGCACCGGGAGAAGCGGCCCAGCGTCAGATCGAGGGCGATCCGCTCCTCCAGCAGGGTCAGCCGGAGCTCCTGCAACCGCTGGCGCTGCCGCTGCGCGAACGGGCCGGGGATGCCGGCCAGCGGCTCGCCCTGCCACAGCTCCAACGCCTGGTTCAGCAGGTCACGCGCCTGCTGCGGCTGTCCGGCGGCCGCCGTGCGCTCGGCCTGCGCCGCCAGCTCCTCGCCCTGCGCCGCGTCCACCGAGTGCTTGGGCAGCACCAGCCGGTAGCCGTCCCCGACCGAGGTCAGCACGGTCGGCGCGTCCGGCTCGTCGCCGTGCAGGATCTTGCGCCACCGCCAGGCGTACGTCCGCACCGTCGTCACCGCGGTGCTCGGCGGCTCCTCACCCCACAGGGCGTCGATCAGGTCCGTGGCACTCGCGCCGTGCCCCGGCCGGAGCAGCAGCACCGCCAGCATCGCCTGCTGCTGGGGACTGCCGACCTTCAGCACGGTCGTGCCGCGCTGCGCTCTCATCAACCCCAGCACCGAGAACCGGAAATCACTCATTCGTGCACCTGCCCGCTTCATGTGCCCGCCCCCGCCCACGCACGCGTCCGCCCCCCGATTGATGAGTCCCTATCAACCCACGCCAGCCGGTGGGCTGTCGAGAGATCGTCGACCCCGTAGTGATCCGGTGTTGATCGCCCACCGTCACAATCAGTGGTGTGGCCCCCCAGCCGTCGGCCCGGTACGACCCGCCGGGCCCGCCACACCCCCCGGGTGCCGCCGCCCGGGCGACCACCACGTTTCTCGGAGGCCGACGCCAGTGAACACCGACCTGCTCTACCGGTTGCTCGACGTCGACCCGGTCGCCGGACCGGTCGAACTGCTCCACCGCGCCCGCGGCGCCCGCGACCTCCCCTACCTGGTGCTCGCCGCGCTCGTCCGGGAGGACGTCCGGATGGGCGAGCACGCCCGCGCCGAACTGCAGCGCGCCCGCGACCGGGCCGACTGTTACGCCCGGCTCGCCCGCGACCTCGCCGACGCCACCGGGGTGCGCCCGATCCGAGACCTCCCGCTGGCCGGCTACTACCCGTCCGACCTGCCCCGGCCGCTGGGCGAGCTCACCCTCGTCAGCCCCACCGAGGCCGCACTCTGGCAGGCCGTCAGCCGGCTGGTCACCGAGCACCCGGTGGAGTCCGTGGAGGTCACCCTGCTCGGCGAGCGCCCCCGGCACACCTCCGTCACCCTGCGCTGGCCGGCCGAGGACCCGCTGCTCGACCCGTGGTACCAGGTCCGGCTCGGAACCGCCGCGCTCACCGGCGACCTCGCCACCGTCCCGGTCCGGCCCTACCTGGCCGCCGACGACCACGTCGAATGCCTGATCGCCCTCGCGGAGGAGGGGCTCGGCCGTGCCTTCCGGGCAGGTGACGTGATCGACGTGGCCCGCCTGGCCCGGCAGTCCTTCGAAGCCGTCGAGACCGCCGCCGTGGTCGCCGCCTACCGGCTCGCCCCGGAGGCCGTCGCGCTCCTCGACCTCGCCGCCGAACACGTGCCGCTGGGCTCCCTGGGCGGCGTGCGCACCGTCCTGGAAGCCGAGGTCGCCCCCGAACTCCACCGCCGCGAAGCCCTCACCCGCCAGCTCCGACCGCGGCACGGCACCCTGCTGCGCCGCACCGTCATCCGGCACCAGTGGGACGAGGCCCGCCTCCTCCCGGCCGGACCCGCCACCCTGCTGCTCACCCCCGTCGCCGACTTCCTCCTCGCCCCGGAGGGCGTCCGCCCGACGGCCCCCGCCCGCGCCGCCGCCCTCACGGCCCTACGAGCCTGGGACACCACCGCCCCCGCCACCCCGGACGGCACCCCCCGCGCCCGCCTCCCGGAGTCCAAACACGGCTGAACACCCCCCGGGCCGCCCCCTCCGGGCCGCCCCCTCCGCCGACGGGGGCCCACAACGGCTTGGGGGGGGCCGCCGCGGGGGGGGCGCCCCCGCCGGGGGGGGCCCCCCCCTCGGGGGGGCCCCGCCAAGCCGTTGCCGAAGGACTACTTGAGCGTGGCGGTCCGGCCGGGATCAGGCTCGAGCGGCACGGAACACCAGGGTCCTGGTGCCCCAGAAGCGCAGGGCGGTTGCCAGAGCCATGCCGATCACGCTGCCGGAGACCAGGTCCGCGGTGGGGCTGGTCAGGCCGAGCAGGTAGTGCGAGAAGCCGAGGCAGCCGAGCTGGACCAGTGCGCCCACGAGGTTCACCGCGAGGAACATCGCGGTCTCTCGGCTGGTCTCGCCGGCCGGCCCACCGTTCCGTCGTTCCCGGAACGTCCAGTACTTGTTCCCGACGAAGGCGACCGCGGTCGAGGCCGTCAGGGAGAGAATCTTGGCCACGACCGGGCCGAGGGCGTCCCGTAGCAGGATGAAGAGGACGACGTCGGTGGCGTAGCCGAGTCCGCCGATCACCCCGAACTTCAGCAGTTCCGGCAGCGCGGAGCGGAGCTGTTCACGGCTTGCCATGTCAGGCGGTACCCAGCACGGAGAACCCGTACAGGCCCGCCCAGATCGCGCCGAGCAGGAGCAGTGGGCGGTCCTTCAGCGCCACGTTCTCCGGGGCCTCGGCGGCGCCGCGGTCGGCGAAGATCGCGTACCGCAGGATGGCGAAGACGAAGGGCAGGACGCTGATCTGGCGCAGCGCGACATCGGCGCCGACGCTGTGGTCCGAGGACCAGAGGCAGTAGCTGAGCACGGTCACCGCCGCCGAGGCCTGCCAGACGAAGCGGAGGTAGCTGTCGCTGTACTGGGCGAGGAGCTTGCGCGAGCTGGCGGCCTTGTCGCCCATGCTGACCAGCTCGGAGTAGCGCTTGGCCGAGACCATGAAGAGCGCGGCGAATCCGGTGGTGATCAGGAACCACTGGGACAGCTGGATCCCGGCGGCGAGGCCGCCGATCATCGCGCGGATCAGGAAGCCGGAGGTCACGAAGGCGAGGTCGACCACCAGGACGTGCTTGAGGCCGGTGCAGTAGAGGAACTGCATGACCAGGTAGCACCCCAGCGCGATGGCGGTCGGGGTGTTGCAGAGCAGCAGGGCGCCGGTGATGGCTCCGCCGCCGAGGAGCGCCGCACACAGGTAGGCGACCGGAAGGGGCACCACGCCGGAGGCGATCGGGCGGTGGCGCTTGGTCGGGTGGGCGCGGTCCGCCTCGACGTCCATGGCGTCGTTGAGGAAGTAGATCGCCGATGCCGCGGCGCAGAAGAGGACGAAGACGATGCCGACCTGACGGAGCACCGCGGTGTGGGTGAGCATTCCCGCCGCGCCGGGAGCCGCGAGGACGAGTACGTTCTTGATCCACTGGCGCGGCCGGGCATTGCGGATCAGGCCGCCGGGCAGTGCCTTGAGGCGGAACGGCTGGACGGCCGGTGCGGAGTCGGGCTCGGATGCCGTGCGGACCATTTCCGCGAAGGCGGTGGCCGTGGCCTCTTCGGTTCTGGACTCCAGGGTGTTCGCCTCAGGCATCGGACTTCTGCCCCTTGGTGATCCAGGACCGGCCGGCCGCCGCGACGGTGGCACCGAGCGCGGCACCCCCGACCACGTCGGACATGTAGTGGACGCCGACGACCAGGCGGGAGAAGCACATCGCGCCGGCCACCGGGGCTATGGTGCCGGCGGGCAGCAGCGGCGCGAAGGCCACGACCGCGGCGGCGGAGGAGGTGGCGTGGGAGCTCGGGAAGCTGTGCTTCCCGGCGGTCTTCACGAGCGGCTCCATGCCGGGGCCGTTCGGTCGGGGGCGGCGGACCACACGCTTGATGACCATGCTGGCGGCGTGGGCGCCCGCGACGGCGGCGGTGGCGCGGAGCCAGCTGCCGCGCCGGTCGGAGTCGACGACCGCGCCGGCGACACCGAGTGCGAGCCAGCCCGCGGCGTGCTCGCCGGTCCAGGACAGGGCCTTGCTGACGTCCACCGAACGCTTGTCGCCGAACCGCTCACGGACCGATCGGTGGACCTGGTCGTCCATCCGCTGCAACGCCGGGAGAATCTGGGCCATTCTGGATTGTCCTCTGAGGGAAGAAGGGGGCACGCATCCTGATGCGGGGGACTCGGGCGGAGCCTCGGTTCCACAGGCCGCTGGAAACCCTTGAGCCCCCCCGGCGACAGACGTGCGCGGTCAGCATACAGACAAACTTTAAACAAGATTCAATGACCCCCTTCGCGCCTCTTGTTCCGCCCCCAGCGAAATCGAGCAAAGTCCGAGCGGCGGGGCGACTTTACTTCCAGGTGGGCGAGCAAAAGTCATTCGATTACCTCTGATACCGTCACCCAGATCACTGGCAGGTGCCGAATGCGGCTGAAGCGTGGATGGGCTGAGATCACTCGTGGGCGTACTGGGGCTGTTGGCGGCTCTGACAGCGACAGCCGTCGGCACAGCGCACGTGATCGGAGCGCTGGGACCGTGGCGCGCCGCTGACGCGCTGTCCGGCTGGATCCTCGCGGGGGTGACCCAGCTGATCGCGCTGGCCCTGCTCATCGGCGTCCCGGTCCACGGCCTGAAGCCGGCACCGCTGCTCGCCGCAGCCGTCCTGACCGCCGCGGCCGAGGTGGCCGTGGTGCGAACCCGGCCCACACTGCTCGCGCGCCACCGCGAGACGGTCACCGCGGCTCTCCGGGGAATCCGTCGCTGCGGGACCCTGTGGCGCAACCCGGCGGCGGTCATCCTCGCACTGCTCGTGCTGGCAGCGTACGGCTGGCGGATCGCCATGGGAGCGTTCGTCCTGCCGACCGAGTGGGACGGCATGTGGTACCACCTGGTCGGCCCCGCCCAATGGATCCAGGACGGACAGATCGGACACACCCCGGCCGCGTTCTGGTCGGACGTCTACCCGCAGGGCCAGGAGGTCCTCGGAGCATGGGCCGGCGCCTTCACCCACACCCTGCGCTGGTCCTGGATCGCGAGCCTGCCGTTCACCCTGCTCGGCTTCACGACCACCGTGGGCCTGGCCCAGCGGTTCGGCGCCCGCCGCGACCACGCACTCCTCGCCGGACTCGGCTTCCTGGCGATCCCCGCGGTCCTCGCCCAGACGGCGACCTCCTACGTCGACGTAGCCGCGGCGACCACCGCGGCGGCCGCCTTCCAGTTCGTGCTCGCGCTGCCGAACAGCGGCGACGCGGTCGAGGGACGCCTGCGCCACCTCTGGCTGGCCGGTGTCGCACTGGCCCTCGGCACCAGCGTCAAGGCCTCGAACATGCTGACGATGGCGTGCGTCGTCGCGGTGGGCATCGGCCAGTTGGCCGTGGCGACCGCCGCGCTGCGCCGCGCGGGCGAGGGCCCGTCGACCGGGGTCCTGCGGTACGCGGCAGGCCGGCTGACCGTGTGGGGCGTGGCCCTGGTGGTGCCCTCGGTGCTGCTGTCGTCGTACTGGTACGTACGGACCTGGATCGCGTGGGGCAACCCCTTCTACCCGTTCACGATGTTCGGGTTCACCGGCCGCGGGACCGTGCAGGACCTGATCATGGTCAACAACACCCCGTTGAAGATCAAAGCCGCTGGCGGGGTGCCGGCGCAGCTGTGGGAATCGTGGACGACACCGGTCGCCAGTCCCTTCTCCTACGACCAGCGCCTGGGCGGCCTCGGCACCGCGTGGCTCTGGGTGCTGCTCCCGGCCGTGATCGCGGGCCTGGTCGTGTTCGTCTGCCGCCGCCAGTGGGCACCGCTGCTGGGCCTGCTGCTGCCGATGGCCGTGATGGCCGGGGCCAGCCCGGGCCCGTGGTGGGCGCGCTACACGATCCACCTGACGATCCTCGGCGGTGTCTTCCTCGCGGTGTTCCTGACCTGGATCACCGGGACCAGGGAGCGGCCGGTCGGCGCGGCGGGATACGCCCGGTGGGCAATCGCGGTGGCCATCGGGTTCGGCCTGGCGGGGACCAGCGCCGACTCGATGTGGAAGACAACCGAACCCGTTCACCTGTCGGCGACGGACTTCGAGCCGCACTACTACACGGTGGACGAGACGATCGACCTGATGCGCCACCGCCGGAAACAGCAGGACCAGGTCTGGCCGTGGAACACGTTCGGCCACGTACGGAGCCTGCCCAACGGATCGGTCATCGCGATCACGGACCAGGGGCCGGAGATCCGGCTGCCGCTCATAGGCCTCAAGATGGAGCGCAAGCTTGTCCAGGTCACGGCCACCGACGACCTCGACGCCCTCCACACCGACCTGCGCCGCAGCGGTGCGAAGTACCTCGCGCTCGATCCGTCCAACTGGCGGGACGGCGAGATCGCCAAGGCGGTCAACGCGGACCCCGCCCGGTTCCACCTCGTCAGCGGGAAGGACCCGGTCCGCGTCTACGCCGTCAACGGCTAAATATGCACCCGCCGGAGCCTGGTTGGGATCTTCCTCCTGAGCCGTTCGTAGGGCGTCTGGCCATCGAGAGCACCGCGCGGGCAGTGGTAGTCGCCGCAGCCCTCCCACTCTCGGAGCTTGTTGCGCCATTCCCCTTGTAGCGCGGAGTCGTAATCAGAGGCGACGCTGCTGTTGTTGACGCTTCCCGGAATCGGCTCTACCCGGGCTTCCGTGAAACACCAGCAGTGGCCGCTTCTACCGCCGTACTTCAGCGTGGGCTCCGGCTTCGAGGAGTTCACGCACGGCAGCTTCAGCCATCTCGCGCGGCACATCTTCGAGAATGGTGGCCGGCAAGCGGCTGATGAGGGACTTGCTGTGCCATAGGCTCAGCCCGGTCCTCCGGTGAAGCAACTTCACGACCTCGATGGGATAGGGCCCGGCGTCGGTCAGAACCACCGCATTGGGCACCTCATCGCAGATCAGCCAGACGTACTCGTCCGCCATCATGACTCCTCGGGCTGCGGGTCGGACAGCAGCATAGAACCGCGCGCGTGGTGATGGGGCGGGTTCAGGCCGAGGTCCGGTGGTCGTGCACCGGACGGCTTCCGTTCAGACTTGGGGCGGACGTGCAGTTCAGGTGCCGTAGTGAGCGGCGTCAAGGTTGAACTCGCCACGTCGACAACCTCTCCTTTCCCATCCTGTCCTTGGCGGTGTGGCGGCCGCCGGACCGGATGGGCGGCGGCTCGGGTTGCCGCGCCTGCGGAGGGCCTTGCTTCCTCTCATGTCTGGCTGCTGCCGGTGGCGTGCAGTGGAGACGGGCGCGGGCGGGACCGGATGGTCGTCCGGTCC
>NZ_JBHWIO010000064.1:0-779 GCF_042732075.1 Kitasatospora sp. NPDC059812 | reverse complement strand
GGGCCTTTCTTCTGTTGTGTGGGGGGGGGGGGGGGGGGGGTGTTGTTGGGGGGGGGGGGGGGGGCGGGGTGTTGGCCGGGGCCCCCCCCCCCGCGCCATGCCTGGCCGTTGTCAGAGGGGGGTGCGCCCGTGATGGGGGCGGCCTGTAGGGGCGCACCGTGCCGTCGTGGCCTGGTCAGCTGGTGCGGTGGGTTTGGGTCAGCCGGTGGTGGCGAAGGTCCAGCCGGGCATGGTCTCCCAGGCGAGCCAGTTGTTGTCCTTGTAGGTGGCGCGGGACATGGTGCCGTTGGTGCCGGTGGCGAAGAGTTCGAGGGTGTTGATGTAGGCGTTGTAGGTGGCGGAGGGAGTGCCGGAGAACTTCCAGTCGCTGATGGTGCTCCAGTCGGCCCAGGTCTTGGTCTTGTTGTCCCAGTAGTTGTGGCCGAGTTCGCCGGTGTTGCGGACGGCAAAGAGTTCGACGGAGTTGGCGGCGGGGTTGTAGACGGCGGTGGGGGTGCCGTTGAACTGCCAGCCGCCCATGGTGGTGATGTCGGACCAGCGGGCGCCGTTGAGGCTGTAGCTGTGGGCCATCGTGTTGGTGGTGGTGGTGATGAAGACCTCGGCGCTGTTGTTGGCCGGGTTCACGACGGCGGTGGGGCTGCCGGTCACCGCCTGGCCGCCGATGGTGCCCCAGTCGCTCCAGGCCTTGGCCTTGTTGTCCCAGTAGAGGTGGCCGAGTTCGTTGCGGCTGCTGGTGGCGAAGAGTTCGACGGCGTCGGTGGCGGGGTTGTAGAGGGTGG
>NZ_JBHWIO010000063.1:24704-53467 GCF_042732075.1 Kitasatospora sp. NPDC059812 | reverse complement strand
TGGTGTGTGTGTGGGGGTGTGTGTGTGGGGGAGCGTGTGGGGGGTTTTTTTTGTGTGTGGGGGGGGGGGGGGGGGGGGGGGGGGGGGGGCCGCCCCCCCCCCCCCCCCCCGGGGCTCAGGCCTGGGCGAAGCCGCGCGCGAGCTCGGCGTCGGTGACGCGGGCGGCGTGGTGGTCGACGTCCAGGCGGGCGAGGGAGGCGAGGTGGGCGACGACGTGCTCGCCCAGCAGCGCGCAGGCGAGGGGGCTGGTCTCGAACGCCTTGATGGCGTCCCAGGCGTGGCGAGGCACCTCGGGCAGGTCGTCGTCCCAGCCGGCATCGCCGGTGACGGGCTCACCGGGGGTGAGGTCTGCGGTGACGCCGTGCCGGACGGCGGCGACGGCTGCGGCGAGTGCGAGGTAGGGGTTGGCGTCCGCGCCCGGCAGGCGCACCTCCAGGTGCAGGCCCGGTCCGTGGCCGACCACCCGCACCGCACAGGAGCGGTTGTCCCGTCCCCACGCGATCCTGGACGGTGCGAACGGGCCCCCGAGGCGCTTGTAGCTGTTCACGTACGGCGCCCACATCGGTGCGCTGGCGGGCAGCACCTCCAGCAGCCCGGCGACGGCCCGCTCACCCAGCTCCGACAGGGCGTGCGGGTCGTCGGCGCGGGCGAGGAGCGGCTCGCCTTTGGCCCACAGGGACAGGTGCAGGTGCATCCCGGAGCCCACCCTGTCCGCCGGGGCGGCCATGAACGTCGCCGCCATGTTCTGCCGGTCTGTCAGTGCCCGTGCGGCGTGCTTGAACAGCACGTACTGCTCGCAGGCCTCCCGGGCCGGGCCGTAGGGGAAGGTGACCTCGATCTGGCCGGGGGCGCTCTCCAGCTTGACCGCCTCGACGGGAAGCCCCGCCCCGGCCAGGGCCTGCCGCAGCGACCGCGAGAACCCGGCCGCCGCGCTCGGCCGGTCGAGGGCGTAGTCGCGGTCGTCCCACGTCACCGGACGCAGTCCCCGCCAGTCGGCCGCAGCTGCGTCGGCGGCCGTGCACTCGTAGACGACGAACTCGGTCTCGATCCCGACCCGCACCTCGTAGCCCAGGCAGCGGAGTTGGTCGAGCTGCTCGTCCAGGATGGTCGCCGGGGCCAGCGGATGCGGCCGGTCACCATCGACAGGGTGGGCGAACACCACGGCGGTGCCCGGCTCCCACGGGAGCAGGCGGGCCCGGCCGAGATCGGGCATCAGCGTGATGTCGCCGAAGCCGGACTCCCAGGAGAACGTGCCGGTGACCTGAGGCGTCATACCCAGGTCCGTGCCGATCACGTACCCGCACATCTCCGGGCGGATCCGCCCCGACGCCAGCCGAGCCAGCAGCACCTCGGCCTCGAACTCCTTGCCCTTGAGGCGCCCCTGCGGATCGACGGTGGCCAGCATCACGGTGTCCAGGCCGAAGACCTCCACCAGCTCCGGCAGCCAGCCGACCGGCGCGGTGGTGTCGGCGGACGGGGCCGCGGGCGGGTGGGCGGTGCGCATCGCGGGCCTCATACGATCTGCTCCTCGACCGCGGCCAGCTGCGGATCCTGGACGACCGGCACGGAGAACCGCTTGCCGGCGAGCCGCCACCACAGCGCCGCCAGCGCCAGGACCACCAGCAGGGTGACGGGGGCGTAGTTGAACGTCTCCACGGTCACCGGGTAGCGCTGCGGCAGGCACACCAGCACCGTGAGCACGACCACCCACGCCACCGCGGCGATCCCGACTGGCCGGCTCCATCGGCCCAGGTTCCACGGCCCCGGGACGAAACGGTCCCGCTGTCGCAGCCGCAGGTAGACGGGCACGATGTACGACGGGGTCATCCCGATGACGTTGACGGCGGTGACCGCCCCGTACGCCGCCGCGTTCCACATCGACGGCACCGCCAGGACGAACGCCACCGCCACCGACAGCCACACCGCCGGCACCGGAACCCTGCGGGGCGACACCCTGCGCCAAGTCGCCGAGCCCGGCAGCGCGTTGTCCCGGGAGAACGCGTAGACCATCCGCGAGCACGCGGTGACCTCGGCGGATCCGCAGAACAACTGGGCACCGATCACGATCAGCAGCAGGGCCTTCGCCCCGGTGGTCCCGAGCGCGTCCAGGAAGACCTGCGCGGGCGGCACGTCCGCCGCAGCGGTGCCCGCGTAGTCCTGCACCGCGAACAGGAGCCCGGCCAGCAGCACGAACCCGGCGATCAGGGAGACCCAGATCGAGCGGACGATGCCCTGTGGTGCGGCGACCCGCGCGTTCGTCGTCTCCTCGCTCAAGTGGGCGCTCGCGTCGTAGCCGCAGAAGGTGTAGCCGGCCAGCAACAGGCCGACCGCCGACACATAGATCGGGTTCGACCAGCCGGTGTCGTTGGCGAAGTGCCCGAACACCCAGGAGGGGGACTGGTGGTGGGAAGGGACGGCCGCGAGCACACCGACGATCACCAGTACGCCGCCGATGTGCCACCAGACCGAGATGCTGTTGAACAGGCTGACCGCCCGGACGGCGAAGACGTTCAGCAGGGCGTGCAGCACCAGGACACCGGCGAAGATCGCGAGGATCAGGCCAGGCGTCGCCTCCACCCCCCACTGCAGGTCGGCGAACGCTGCGATGAAGCTCGCGGCGCCGTAATCGATCCCGGCGATCCCGCCCAGCAGGCCCAGCAGGTTCAGCCAGCCCGTCGCCCATCCCCAGCGTGGGCCGCCCAACTGCCGGGCCATGTAGTAGAGCCCGCCGCTGGTCGGGTAAGCGGAGGTGACCTCGGCCAACGCCATGCCGACCAGCAGCACGGCCAGACCCACACCCACCCAGCCCCACATCATCACGACGGGGCCGCCACTGATCAGACCGAATCCGAACAACGTCATGCAGCCGCTGAGGACCGAGATGACCGAGAAGCTGACGGCGAAGTTGCCGAACAGGCTCATCCGGCGCACCAGTTCGGGCTCTATCCCGAGTAGCTGCAGATGGTCGTCATCCCCGTGGGGAAGGGGAACGCGCTCAGAAAGCGGCATGAGGAAGCCTCCGAGGAAGGTCGGTGGTGTCGGATCCCGGTTTGCTGACCGGGGAAGGCAGAGAGGTCAGCGGCTGGCGGCGCACGACTGGGCAAGGGCCTGCCGGAAGAGGTCGTCCGGCCGATCGCCGACGCTCACCCACGGCTGGGACGAGACGAAGGGCGACATCACCGCGAACACCTCGGCAGCATTGACGGGACGACGGGCCGCCCAGAGCGCGTGCGCCAGGTGGCTCTCGTCCACTACCGGCCACCGGCCCTGCTCGCCGGGCGCCGCCCGCCAGTTCTCGTACGCCCGAAGCACTGCGGCACGGACTCGCTCGTTCTTCGTCCACTGCAGCTCGACCGCATCCCCGCGCGGCGCCCGCCGATACTGGTCGACGAACACGTACAGCGGAAGGGCGTGCAAGGGCGAACCCGCCGGCGCGCCGGGAAGGAACGCCGCCAGGAACTCGCTCGCCGTGCCGGCGCTACCGCGGGCGAGCCAGACTCGGAGCATCCGGTGGAACGCCTCCCGGTTCCAGGGGTCAGCCCGTTGGGCCTGGGCGAGAAGCCCCCACGGTCCGGGCGGGAGCATCTGGTCGGGTGCCGGCACCCGATGCTCGGGACGGGCCTGGCTGAGGTCCAACTGCGCCAGGGCGAGCAGGCAGATCCACGGCACCGGGTCGTCGGCGAGCGTGGCCGCCGCGTCCCAGCACAGCTCCCGGGCCGAGTGCTCCAGCCGGGCAACCGTCCGGGGATCCGTCGGCTGAGCACTTGCCATGAGAGCCCGGTCCACCGCCGCCCGCGCCAGGAGAGTCACCAGGCCGACGCTGCCCGCGGCCTCGGCTCGCCAGTGGTTGAGGACATCCGTACGCGACGCGACAGCGGCGAGGACCTGGGTACGAGTCGTCCACACCGGCCAGTCGCCCCACGACTGCGCCAGCACCGCGCGGGCAGCCATCCAGCGCCCCTGCTGCAACTCCTCCACAGCCCCACGAAGCTCGCCGTCGTGGCCGCCAGGGTGCTGGACGAACCGACCTGGATCAAGGGTGAAGGCTGTGTCCACGGCCGGGTCCTTTCTGGAGGCGATGCCGATCGCACCCGAAACATGGGCGGGAGAGTAGGCAACCGTCGAGCCGCCGGATCCTGTGCGATGCTCGGGTCCGACCGGTGCTGCCGAATCTGGGCGGGTCATACGGAACCACCAGCCAAAGCCCCTGTGACAGTGCAGACTTGTTGCACCGTGCGGCGTTGATGTTGAAAATCTGCCCATGACCTGCGAAGTCAGCGGCCAAAATTCTCTGAGGGAGCGCAATGACGCGATGGGGACGGCTCGCCGTGTTGCGCAGGGCCGCCGGCTACACCCAGGAACAGCTGGCGACGGCGATGGATGTGGACCGGACGACAATCCACCGGTGGGAGAACGGCAAGGCAACACCGCGCCCATGGCAGATGCCGAGGCTCGCCAGACTCCTGAAGGCCTCCCAGGACGAGTTGCGCTCCGCAGTCTTCGGGAACCCGGATGCTGATTGCGCTCCCCGATCGGGAGCAGAGGTAGAGCGCGGCGAGTCCGCGGCGGCCGCGCTTTCGCTGCCAGGACCAGGAACCACCTGGAAAGGAGCCGCCTCCGAGCTCGGCGACGTGGGACCGCGGCTCGCCACGGTAGACGCCCTGATCGGCGACTGGGCATCCGTCAACTCGAAAGCTCCAGCTCCCGCTCTGTCGCTGCGGGTCACGGAAGAGGACGTCGTTGTCGCGGAGGGCATGCTCGGCATGTTCCGCCAGCTCGACCACACGCACGGGGCCCGTCAGCACTGGCAGCAGGTCAGCTCCTACATCGACACCGAACTCGAAGGCCTTCTGCGCCGGCCTGCCGTCGACGAACAGGTCGCGCGTCAACGTGCCCAGCTCACCGTCGGGTTCTGCGAGCTTGCCGGGTACCAGGCCGTCGACATCGGCAACCCCGACAGGGCCCTGGAGTACTACCAGCGCGCCTTGGCCCTGACGACGGCAACCGGCGATCAGGCGTACGGTGCCTACCTCGTGGCCGTGAACCTCGGGCACCTCGCCCTGCACCGCGGGACTCCGGAGACCGCCCTGCGGTGGGCCTCCTCCGCCCGCGCCGCAGCCGGTACCGCCGCGAGCCCGGCCACGCGCGCGGCCATCACGGCTGTCGTCGCCCGAGCGAGCGCCAGAATGCTCAGGGAGAACGAGGCGACCCGGCTGATCCTCGAAGCCGAGAAGCTCCTCGAAGCAGCCAGCATGGAAGACGAACCCACCTGGATCCGTTACTTCACCCACGCCTACCTCGCGGACGAGGCCGCCCACTGCCTCCACGACCTCGGCCGTGCGCCGGACGCCAGGATCCAGCTTGCCGACGCCCTCGGAGGCATCGGCAAGGACAAGGTCCGTCGGCGCGCGATCGATGCTGCTCTGCTCGCCGCGACCTGGCTGCGCAGCGGGGACGTCGACCAGGCGTGCGCGGTCGGCCGCGATGCCGTCGTCTACGCTGCCCGGACAGGATCGGGACGATGCGTCGAGCGGGTGGCCAGCATCCTGGCCGACCTGCAGACACATGCCGACTACGTTGCGGTCCGGGAACTGCGTGAGTTCGCCCGGGCCGTACTGCCGGACGCCGACAAGCTGGCGGTCACGCTGGCAGGCGGCTCATGATGCCTCGGTAGAAGTCGAGTTCGGCGCGGAGTGCCTGCTCCCGTGCCAAGGGCGCCGACAGGTAGTGGTCGCCGCCTTCCAACAGCAGGCTGTCATGCTCACCGCCTCGGCCGGCCAGCTCCTCGGCGAAGTGCATGGCCTCCTCCGCAGACGTGATCGTGTCGGCGGAGCCGTGGATCACCAGCACAGGGCAGCGGACCCCCTCGGGCTTCACCGCGCCGGCCGGCCCTCGCAGCGCAGCTGCGTGCGGACGTTGAAACGCCGGAACAGACAGCTCCCACAGAGCGGGGTCGATGATCGCCGAGATGGCCGTCGCGGCAACGAACGGTCCCGGACGGCACGCTGCCTGGAGCGCCGTGTACCCGCCCGCGCTCGCCCCGCTGATGAACACCTCTCCGGGGGTCGCCTGGCCGAGCGTCAGGAGATGTTCTGCGACGGCCGCGCAGTCGTCGACGTCGTAGGTGCCCCAGTGGGCATGCAGCGACTGCCGGAAGGCGCGTCCCTGACCCGTACTGCCGCGGTAGAGAACTTCGGCGACGGTGAAGCCGTGGCTGACGAAGTACTGAGTGACCCAGTCCAGCCGGAGGGGGACGTCGTCCGTCGGACCGGGATGGGCCCGCACGAGGAGAGGCCCCGGCCGCGTGTCTCCGGGCGGCAGGTGCAGCAGGAAGCGTACCGGCCCACCCGGACCCGCGATGGTCTCGACCGAGGGCGGAATCGGCGTCCAGGGCACAGGGAACTCGGAAGCCTTGCCCACCGGGAAGGCCTGGGCGTCCGTCCGCGCTGCCAGGTCGACTGACCAGATGGCCGGCGGGCTGCTCGCAGTGGAGCCGACCACGGCCAGGAGACCGCCATCGACGGTGACGTACGGCTTCACGGACGTGAGATTCGAGCCGACTTGTCGCCGACCGCCATCGGCGTCGACGGCGAGCAGCTCGGTGGTGAATCCGTTCATCACCGTCAGCACGATGGTGCCGTCGGCGGCGAATCCGTACGACTGGTAGCCGCCTTCCCAGGGCGCCGGCGCGCAGTCCGCGTCGATCGGCGCGACCGGCTCCACCACGCCGTCGCGTAGTCGGTACAGGTTCCACCACCCTGTCCGGTCCGAGATGAAGTACAGCAGACCGTCCGGTCCCCAGGACGGCTGCACCGCCGACTCCCCGAGGCCGCCTGCCACAACGCGGCTCGGCCCGACGATGTCCGATCGGATGTCGGCCAGCACGAGGCGAGTGCTGTCCCACGGCATCTGGTCACGCTGCCACTCCACGTACGCCAGGGTGCCTGCCGCCAGCTGAGGAGAGCCGAGGAACCCGCGGGAGCGAACCAGGACCCGGGTGTGCCCGGCCCGGGACACAGAGATGATCTCGTCCACGGTGTCGTCCCCGCGAACCGCGAGCAGACCACCGCCCGGTGCCGGAGCGAGGTCTCCGTACTGCACGGACCCAACGACAGAGTCGATCCGCTCGGGCACGCGGCCAGCCGCTTGCCGAAGGAGGGAACCGTCGTCACCGACGAACCACACTCCCCCCGATGTCACCGCGAAGGCGCCGCCACCGTAGGCATGGAGCTGGCCTCCGACTGAGAAGTCGGGGGACGTCACCGCGACGGCCGTGCCTGACCGGTCGGCGCGCATGACTCGTCGGCATCCACCGTGATCAGGATCCGACTGCAACCACCACAATGAGCCCGACGCCGACCGGAGCTCGTCGTACGCCACAACTTTCCGGGCCACCCACTCGGGCGGGAGCCCGATGCCGTCGGTCATACAGTCGAGGTCCTCTCAGCTGCGCTGCAGGCTGCTCGTAGGCTATCCGCCCGTCTGGAGAGCCACCGTACCCGGCAGTGGCCGAGGAAGCCTTCGAGGCCAACGACGGTGGCTCTCCCGTACGGGAGCTCAACGACGGGCGTGACGCACCCGACGATCAGTTGGACGCAGGCTTGGGGGCGTACCGCAGCAGCACGACGTCGCCGATCGTCCGAGCTTCCAGAAGTCCCATCCGTCGGCTGCTTCCACCGGGGTAGTCCGCCGGGTGGAGGAAGCGCGGTGCGGCGGCATCGGTGGTGTAGACGACCTTCTTGCCGCCGAAGTACCAGAACTTGAGGTCCCGGCTGAGGTCGCCGCTGGCGGAGATGGTGACCTTGAGGGGGTACTCGGGCTTGCCGGCCGCGATCCGGTCGGCGCGGCGCTTGTCGCTGTTGACCAGCAGGCGGGGGTTGTCGCTGTTGACCAGCAGGCGGGGGTTGTCGCTGTTGACCAGCAGGCGGGGGTTGTCGCTGCGCAGGGTGTTTCCGCCGATATCGCCTTCTCGAAGCCGGATGCCGCCTCACGGTGGCGCCCCAGGGACGACAACGACCGGGCGCGCTGGGCCTCCACGTAGGCCTCGTTGAGTCACCGGCCTCGGCCGAACGGTGCCTCTGGCGGCTTGGCGAGCAGCACGAGAGCTTGGTCGAAGGCGCGCTGGGCTGTCCTCTCGTCGCCGAGCAGCGCGTGTCCGTGGGCCGCGTACACCGCCCCCATGGCGTTCAACCGAGTTCCCGCGCCGGCCAAGCGCTGGGCCGCGGCGGCGAGGTCGATCGCCTCGATGGAGTCCTGCATGTCGCCGGCGAGCTGGGACTTCCGCGCCATGATGTAGGCGGTCAGCTCCTGCTCGCCGGAGGCGCTCGCCCAGTCGACGGCGCGGTCCGCCCAGTACTGGGCGGCACGGTGATCGCCGCTGTCCTGGTAGAGCCAGCTGCAGAACTCGGCGTACTCGGCCTGCACTTGCAGAAGGTCGTGCCGGTCTCGGCCGGAGGCCTCGCGGCGAAGATGCTGGATGAGGCGCACGTGCTCCTGGGCCGTGGCGACGACCTCGCGAGGCCCCAGGACGTTGTCGCACTCGACCAGCGACCTGCGGAGCAACCGTATGTTCTCGACCGGGTGGATCTCAGTGGAAAGCGCCGGCGGGACGGCCCAGGGGCCGGGTGCTGCGGATCTCTCGGAGGGTGTGACGCCCAGGACAGCGGTGCCGGCCCGCAACAGGGGCCGACGCGGCAGGCTCACGAAGACGATCCTCCCGTCGACCGTCCGGCAACCGACCCGGACGCCGCCGTCCATGACGGCCATGGACGCCACGCCGGCCCTGGTCTCCTCGGCACCGGCCGCCTCCATTTCCGGTGCCGCAGCTTGCCGGCCAGCTCCATCCGGCAGAGAAGTACCCTGCACCGGCCCCATGTTGCCGGTTGGACCGGTCCGCCCAGGAGCGTCCAGCAGGGCCTCGGAGAGTTCCTGCTGGTCAACTTTTAACAGCTCGGCGAGCTTCGGCATCTGCCACGGACGGGGCACAGCCTGACCGCGATCCCACCGGCCGGCCGTCGTCCGGTCGACCCCCATCGCGACCGCGAGGGACTCCTGCGTGTACCCCGCGCTCATGCGCAACGTGATGAACCGCTCGCGCTGTGCCCCCATCGCCCGTCCCCAAGAATGCCGGAACCCGCTTGCGCCAGAAGGTGCCAGGCCAGCGGACGCTTTGCCACACAGATGCAGCGTCAATGCAGCAATTCTGCTCTGTTCAAAGACGGTTCGCAGCGATTTCGTAGAGCTCGCCGGACACCACGGCGATACCACTGGAAGGAAGGACAAGGCATGGAGAGCACCACGCCCGCCGTTCACGACGACGAGGGCGGCCTGCTGGTCGCCGTCCGCAACATCCGAGCCGCCCGCTCCCGGGCCGACGTGCCGTCCGACAACACCGGCGGCCGATCCGACCAGAACGACACCTGAGCAGGACGCCCACGATGCCTGAGACCGCCTCGTGGGCGGTGCGCCTGGGTGGGGACCAGTTCCTCACCCAGGCGCTCCACCGCTCCTGCGCCGTGTTCCCCGCAGATGGAGCCGACACCGCTCCCCTCCTGTCCTGGGACGATCTGAACACCATCCTCGCCACCCACCGCATCGAGCCGCCCCGGCTGCGGCTCTCGCAGGACGGCCAGACCGTCCCCGTCAGCCGGTACTCGACGCCGACCACCAACCGACGCGGGGTGACCTGGAACCGGCTACACCCCGCCCAGCTGCACGCCAGGCTCGCCGAAGGTGCCTCCCTCGTCGTGGACGCGATCGACGAGATCCACCCGCCGATCCGAAGCGCAGCCGAGGACCTGGAACGCTTCGTCGGCACAACCGTGCAGACCAACGCCTACGCCTCCTGGACCGAGCAGGAGGGCTTCGGCCGGCACTGGGACGACCATGATGTCGTCGTGGTCCAGCAGTACGGGGCGAAGCGCTGGCGGTTGTGGGAGCCGACCCGGCAAGCACCCACCTTCCGCGACGTGGACTCACCGGAGGAGCCCGAAGGCGAGCCCGTCGCGGACCTCGTCCTCCACCCGGGCGACGTCCTCTACCTGCCTCGCGGTTGGTGGCACAGCGTCACCGCCGACCAGGGCACGGAGTCGCTGCACCTCACGTTCGGGCTCGTCGCCCAGACCGGTGCCGCCCTCGTGGGGTGGTTGGTGGACGAGCTGCACGAGAGCACCGTCCTGCGGATGGACGTCCCGCGCCACGCCGAGGCGGACGCGAAGGCCACCTACCAGAACGGCCTGCGGACCGCGGTGCTCACCGCACTGTCCGACCCCAACCTGATCGATCGCTGGGCACGGTCCACCGGCACCACCCACTTCGGCCGACTGGCACCGTCCCTGCCATACGTGGACACCCTTTCTGCGGACAGGGAGATCGCGGTGCGACTCACCGCCCCGCGCGCCGAACTCACCAGCAACCCGGAGGCCGGAACCGTCACCCTGTCCGCTGCCGGCACCGCGTGGGACTTCGCCGAGCGCGCCAGCCCCGCCCTGCAGATCCTGCTGACCGGGGACACCGCCAGCATCGCCGAACTCGCCGACGCCGCGGGCCTGGAGGTCAAGGACGTGGCCGGCGTCCTGACCGCCCTGGTCCAGGGCCAGGTCCTCGCCGTCGTCAAGGCCGACCGGTGAGCCCCGTTCTCGGCCTGGGGACCTACCGGGTGCGCGCTGCCGGCGACGCGGCGCGCACTGCCCTCATGGCCGGAGCCCGATGGATCGACACCGCCCCCAACTACGCCCACGGCCAGGCGCACCGTGACCTCGCCCCCGTCCTCGCCGAGCACCCGCACGCCAAGGTGACGACGAAGACCGGCTTCCACCCGGGCGGCCGCCACAGCCTCGCCCCCGTGGACGTCCGCGCCCAGACCGAGGAATCGCTCGCCGTGCTCGGCCGTGCCGACGTCGTGTTCGTCCACAATCCCGAGCGGTCGAGCCACGACCGGAACCAGCTGCACCGCGATATCAGGGCCGCGTTCGCGGTGCTGGAAGAGTTCGCGGACGTTGGCCGCATCGGGGGCTACGGCATTGCCACCTGGTCCGGCTTCACCGAGCAGGCGTTCACGGTCGCCGAGCTGGCTGGACTGGCGCGGGAGGCCGCCGGATCGACGGACCACCACCTGGCCGGTGTACAAATGCCGGTCAGCCTCGTCATGGCCGAGCCTCTCGCCCTGGCCCTCGACGGTGCTGGGCCGCTCGTCCACGCGCGCGACGCCGGAATCACCACGTTCGCGTCCGCGCCCCTGCACGGCGGTGAACTACCGGGCCTGATGACACCCGAACTGGTGAACCTCATCGCGCCGGGATCGACCCCATACACCGCCGCGTTCCAGGTCATCGGAGCGTGCCCGGCGCTGGACGTCGTCCTCACCTCGACCAGCACCCGTCAGCACTGGGACGATGCCTGGGCAGCTCTCGCCGAACCGATCCCCGACAAGCGACTCAGGACGGTGCTCGATGTCCTTTCAGCCGGATGACGACACCCGACACAACCTGACGGCAGCGCACGAAAAGGCGGCGGCCTTCCTCGGCCTCGTGTGCACCGGACCGGCGGTCTTCGGCACCTCCGGAACCACCATCGGCCGGCGAGCCGAGAGTATCTGGCTTCGGGTCTCCAGAAACAGCCGTTACCGGGCGCCCCGACCGACCGGTCAGGGAGCCCTCGGTGCGGAACAGCTCATCCCCGCCTCCGTCCCGCGACCCCGGCTCCACAACACCGCGGACTGGACCGAGACCGGCTGGTTCTACCAGGCTGACGTCTTTGACCTGGTAGGTCCCGCGGTCTCCTCCACGCCGGATCTTCGCGACGATCCTGGCCTGGACGACGGCTGGTGGAGCGCGCTGAAGGACGCGCTGGCCGGCATCGCGGAAGCACCCAGCGCGAAGATCACTCTGCGCCAGACGTGGGTCGAACAGGTCTTCCCGAAGTACCTCGGCATCCCGGCCCCGGCCGAAGTCGAGCGGACCACCGGGCACGGTGACCTCCAGTGGGCCAACCTGACCACCGGGCCGCTCAAGATCCTCGACTGGGAACGGTGGGGCCTGGTGCCGATCGGCTACGACCCCGCAGTCCTGTGGGTCAGCAGCCTCCTCGTGCCCGAGGTCGCGGACCGCGTCCGCGCGGACTTCGCCGACATCCTCGACACTCCTGCCGGACGTGTCGGTCAGCTGATCGCTCTCGCGGAGATGCTCCAGGCTGTCGATCGGGGGTACTACCCAGAACTTGCCCCTCTCCTCGCTGACCGGGCATGCGAGCTGACTGGGGTTACCCCGCCGCAGGGCACGGACCCCGGCCTCGTCAGGTAGACCATGGACCAGCAACAAAGCTAGCGAACAGGGAAGGAGTGCGCATGGACTCCATCGCGCGCCCTCCGGGCGGTCACGACGCCGAGGACATCGCGAGCGCGAAGGAGCGAGGCTGGCGCGATCTGGCGCCAATCGACGACGCCTACCAGGCGGGCGAGATCACGGTCGCCGAGTGGCACGCGGCTGTCCTGGACGTTCTCGAACCGGCCTACCTCAACGGCGACAATCCGCGGGCCCAGTCCGGCCACAGCGGCGACGAGAAACGCTGGCGAGAAGCCCGCGGCCTGCTCGTCGACCTTCTCCCGCTCCACGGCGGGACGTTCCTCGACGTCGGGTGCGCCAACGGACACCTGATGGAGAGCCTGACCGACTGGGCGGCTGAGGTAGGGATCACCATCGAGCCCTACGGAGTGGAGATCTCCACTGCCCTCGCCGACCTCGCCCGATCCCGCTGCCCGCAGTGGGCGCATCGGATCTGGACCGCCAACGCGATGGGCTGGAAGCCTCCGCATCGCTTCGACGCCGTCCGCACCGGCGTGGACTACGTACCGGTAGACCTGCGTGGAGCGTACGTAGCCCATCTGCTGGACCATGTCGTCGCCCCGGGCGGCCGATTGATCATCGGCGTCTACAACGAGGAACGGCACCAAGTCACAACGGCAGACCTGCTGCGGTCCTGTGGCTACACCCCGGCCGGTACCACCACAAGAGACCACCGGCACCCCAAGATCCAGTACAAGGGTCTGTGGCTGGCCAACGCTTGAGCAAGCGCTTCGTTGCCGGCGCTGGGGCACGCGCCCTCCAGCGCCCTGATTGGCAGCGTGCTCTTCTCGGCAGGCCGGTACGTCGGCAAACAGCCAGCCACCGCGCGTAACGCTGGCACGGAGGCCAGAGCCTCGCCCATGTCGGTGTCGAGCTCGCCGTCTTCGTGAATACGGCAGTTGGGCCTTTGGGCCTAACGTCATCGCGCCCTGGCGGCTCGTAGCAATAGCGGGACGAGCAGCATGCACCTCCCTCGGTAGACCCCCGATCCGGTCCCGCCGTCACTCGCAGTGCGGCGCGATCCTGCTCCGCGCTGCCACCGCGCGGGAGACGCCAGGCAGCCCCCACTGGATACGTTTCGGGACGTCCCCAGAGCGTCCCGAAACGTGGTTGGAAGGCACCTGGTAGACCCGCCAGAATCGGGAGAATTCTCCGTTCTGACGGCGCAGGAGACTCTGAGTCTGGAAAACAGCACCCACTTCTGGGATCGGTTCAATCCGCGTAGCTCTCTTCCTGGACGCTATTCACCTGAAAGGCAGGTGCCCATGAAGCACGAAGCCAGGCAGACATCCCTGAAGGTGATGGACAACCGGTACTCGCCCGGTATGCGCAAATGGAACCTCCGGTTCGGTATCACGTCCCGCTGCAATATCCGCTGCAAGTACTGCCTGCCGGAGGGGAAGCAGGGAGTCATCGTTCAGCCTTCGCTGAAGGAGGCGATCGAAGTCCTGCAGGCCGGCTACGACATCGGCTTCCGGCGGGTCCACTACACCGGTGGAGAGCCGACCGTGAGGCGCGACTTCGTGGATCTGCTGCGCGCCGGCAAGGAGATCGGCTACGACCAGCAGATCGTCACGACCAACGGCTACCGCCTGCACCACTTCATCGAGGAGGCGGTCGACGCCGGCCTGACCCGGGCGATCGTCAGCATCGACACCCTGGACGAGCAGCGCAATCTGCTGATCACCCGCCGGGGCTTTCACAGTGACACCCTGCGCAGCATCGAGCGTTCGGTCGAGCTGCTGCCGACCCTGACGAAGATCTCGTGCGTGACGATGCGCGACACCCTTCACGAGCTGCCCGCCTTCATCGACTACGCCCGGGAGCTGAACAACAGCGGAGGGGCGGGCCAGCTCGCGATCAAGCTGAACCAGTTCTTCCCCTCCAACCCCGCCCAGCTCGGTGCCGAGGGCGAGGCATTCTGGAAGAACCAGTTCGTGGAGGAGCCGGCAATCCTCGCAGCGCTCGCGAAAGCAGGTGAACTGCGCCCGGTACGGCGGGAGTCGATCGAGGGCGACAACCCGAGCTACAACTACTACGAGATCGGCGACACCGGGGTGAAGGTCGCGGTGCTCGCGATGTTCTCCTGGGACTATCCGTGCGGCGGCTGCTGGAAGCTGCGGATCAGCCCGAACGGGATGACGACGGTCTGCATCAGCCAGAAGAACCCTCCTGTGCTGTGGGGGATGTCGCTGGACGAGAAGCGTGAGACGTTCAAGCGGCTGACCGGCTACCGCGACAGCGAGCAGTTCGACATCGATAACCCGAACCGCAAGCACTACCGCGACCAGCTGGGCGAGCTGCGGTTCGACAAGGTCGTCGGCGAGCAGAAGTCGATCGCGCACTTCCGCACCATCTTGACCCGTGAGGCGCTGGAAGCACGGGGTGAGATGTGACGGACCTGGAACGCCTGTGCTTCGGTACCTCGACGTTCGTGGCCGGCCGTCTGCTGCCTGGCAAGGACTCCCGGCCCGGACTGGAAGCGCTGCGTACCGCGCTGAGGGCCGGGGTGCGCATAATCCACTCCAACCCGCACCTCGGCACGCAGTGGGCGGTGCGGGAGGTGCTGGACGAGGTCGGCCCGGTTGCCGGGCTGCGCCACCTGGTCAAGGCGGAGTGCCCGCTGCGAGGGGATCTCGAAGCGCGCATCAACACGGCCATCGAGATGTCCACTGGCCAGCTGGGCATCGGCCGGATCGACGCCGTGGTGCTGCAAGTCGATCTCAAACGCACAGAGCGAACCGGACTGCTCAATGATCAGGCGGCGTTGAGGGAGTTCTACCGGTGTGGCGCCCAGGTGGCGTTCGCCTCCGGCCGGATCGACGCGGTCTACGCCTACTGCCATGGCCCTGCGGCCGTCCGCGCTGCCCTGCGGGAGGAGCCGATCACGGCCGTCGCTGCCCAGTACCACCTCGCTTCACCCTGGCCGGTCTCCCATCTGGCCCAGATCTCGCAGGCGGGCCGCGGCTTCGTCGGGATGTCGCCGCTCAACCGCGGTG
This sequence comes from Kitasatospora sp. NPDC059812, assembly GCF_042732075.1. Taxonomy (NCBI): domain Bacteria; kingdom Bacillati; phylum Actinomycetota; class Actinomycetes; order Kitasatosporales; family Streptomycetaceae; genus Kitasatospora; species Kitasatospora sp. NPDC059812. The sequence goes on along the minus strand of NZ_JBHWIO010000063.1, from coordinate 38,127 downwards.
CACTGATCGACCCGCTCGCCCGCACTGGCAGCGGCAGACTCCGCCCTCTCGCCTGGGTGCTACGTGATCCGCGTGTGGAGACCATCGCCATCACCATGTCCTCACCGGAGCACGTCAACGAAGTGATCGACACCGTCCGGAACTCGCAACGCTCAAGGCACTCCGGTCCCCGCGCCGGCAGCACCGGGCTCAAGGAGGCGGTCCTGTGATTGACCTCGCCCCGCCACGAACGGCCCCCGAGAGCCACGTCCAGGCCGACAGCATGATCTACGCCCCCAGAACCCAGCGCCCGTGCATGGGAGGCCGTGAGCGGATCGGCAGGCGCTGTTGACTCTGACTCTGGGGCTGAACTTCGGTACCCACGACGCGGCGGCGGCCATCGTTCACGACGGGACGGTGGTCGCCGCCGTTGAAGAGGAGCGCCTGAATCGGATCAAGAACACGAAGGCGTTCCCCGAGCAGGCGATCCGGGCCTGCCTGGACCTGGCCGGCGCCCACCCGCAGGACCTCGACCAGGCAGCGCTGTTCGTGGACCCGAAGCTCCACCTCCTCCTGGCACCGTCGAACCTGCGCTACGGCACGCCGGCGTCGATCGGCTCGCTGCTGTCCGACCTGGACAAGTACCGCACGCGCCGCCGGCTGCCTCACGTAGTCCGTCGCAGCGGCCTCTTACCCGGCCACCTGCCGCTCATACCCGTGCCGCACCACCGGGCGCACGCCGCCAGCTCCTACCTGACCTCCCCCTTCGATGACGCCCTGGTCGTCACGCTCGACGGCCGCGGCGAGTACGAGACCGCTGCGATCCATGACGGCACCGACGGCCGGATGACGAGGCGCCATCACATCGTCTACCCGCACTCGTTCGGATACCTGTACAGCGCCCTGACCCGGTATCTCGGCTTCCGGCCGCAGAGCGACGAGTACAAGGTGATGGGCCTGGCAGCCTACGGAGGCCCCCGGTACCTCGACCAGATCCAGCGCCTCGCCTGGCTCGACCCGCGCACCGGCCGACTGCACCTGAACCTGCGCTACTTCGACCACCACCGTCGGCCCAGCGCCCAGCGCAACCTGTTCAGCCCGGCTCTGGTCGAACTCCTCGGGCCGCCCCGGCGTACCGAGGACGAGATCACCGATCGGCACCGCGACATCGCCCGCGCCCTCCAGCACCTTCTGGAGCAGCTGGTTGGTTCCTACCTCGCCTTCGCCCAGCGCCTCGTGCCGCGACGATCGCTCTGCCTGGCCGGCGGCGTCGCGCTCAACTGCGTCGCCAACGCCACGGTGATCGCCTCGGGCCGGTTCGACCGGATCTTCATCCAGCCTGCGGCCGGCGACGCCGGCACCTCCGTCGGCGCGGCACTGGCCACCGCGGTCAGCCCGGTCCGGCGCCCGCTGCGACACGCCTTCCTCGGCCCCTCTTACGACGAGGAGACCATCCGCTCGGCCCTGGGCGGCATCCCTGCCGGACGGTACCGGGTGTGGCGCACGGCCGAGCCGCATCGGGAAGCCGCCCGGCTGCTGAGGGCGGAGAAGGTGATCGGCTGGTTCCAGGGCCGCATGGAGTTCGGACCGCGGGCGCTGGGAGCCCGCAGCATCCTCGCCTCTCCTCAGCACGCCACGACGGCTTCCCGGATCAACGCCATGATCAAACAGCGGGAGGCGTTTCGCCCGTTCGCGCCGGCTGTACTGGCAGAACGCGCCGACGACTTCTTCGCCCTGCCGTCGGCCGGCGCACTTCTCTACCCGTACATGCTGGCGACCGGCACGGTGCGCCAGCAGCAGCGGGATCGCCTTCCAGCCGTGGTCCACGTGGACGGCTCCGCCCGGGTCCAGACAGTGCACCGGGAGACAAACCCCTTGCTGTGGAACGTCATCGACGCCTATCACCAGCTCTCGGGTCTGCCCGTCGTGCTGAACACCTCGTTCAACGGCGCGGACGAGCCGATCGTCTGCACCCCGGGCGATGCGGTCGCGACCTTCCTGCGGTGCGGCCTGGACGCACTCGTGGCCGGCCCGTACGTCATCGAGGAGACCACCCGGTGAACCACCCCGGCGGCATCATCCCCGCCCCGTTACGCATAGCGGTGGAACGAGAGTTCGGCCCCGTCCTCCACGTCGAGGAGCGCCCAGGCGGCCACACCCCCGGCGTCTGCGCCGCCCTCACCCTGACCCACCGACGCGTCTTCCTCAAGGCGATAGCCGTCTGCCACCCATTCTCGAAGGACCACCAGCTGGAGGCCGGAATCAACTCCGTCCTGCCACCCGACCTCGGACCCCGGTTGCTGTGGTCCGACACCGTGGACGGCTGGCTCGCACTCGTCTTCGAGCACGTCGACGGGCGCCACCCGGATCTGAGCCCGCGCTCACCGGACATCCCGATGGTCCTGGAGAAGATCAGCATGCTGATCGACGTCCTGACCCCGAGCCCGTTCGCCGGTGCCGCTCCTATCGGCGACCACCGTGCCTACCGGGCGGTGCCGGCGGAAATCCTTGCCGGTGACACGCTGCTCCACTGCTCCCCGCGACCGGACAACCTGATCATCAACAGCGAGGTTCACGTGATCGACTGGGGCTCCAGCCGCTTGGGGGCAGGCTGGTTGGTGGCCGCGTTCATGGTGCCGCACTTCATCGTGGCCGGGCACAGCCCCCGCTGCGCCGAAGCACTCGTCCAGACCGTCCCGGCCTTCAAAGCGGCGCCGCGCGAGGCTGTCACGACCGTCGCCCGGGTCCTGGCGACCTACTGGAGCAGCCGCATCGACCACTACCCGCCTGGCGCCCTGTACGACTACCGCGTCCGGGCCGCCCACGCTGCCGGCAGCTGGGCGGATCACTGCGACACGCCGTAGACGGGCAGTTGGCCTGCGGCGGTCCCCGCCTCAGGCCGACCACGGCACGAGAATGACCCTCACCCGTATCGGCCCAGCTCACCCTGAGCGGTCCGGACCTCAGGAGCAGCGCATGTGCCGCAACGTCCCGCCGTCCGTCCTTGCCCCTGTAGAGGATGCTGCTCGTGACGGCATCGAGCGCTTCGGTGCTGGGTGCCTGATCCGCGACCGTGGCCGGGTCCTGCTCCTTCGACGGAAGCAGGGCGACTGCATGGCGGGCTTGTACGAGCTTCCGTCCGGAGGCGTGGAACCCGGTGAGAGCGTGGAGGAGGCCGCTCTGCGGGAGACCCTGGAGGAGTGCGGTCTGACGGTGACGATCACCGGCTACCTGGGCTCCGTCGACTACACCAACCGCAAGGGGCAGCGAGGCCGGCAGTACGCCTTCACCGCCACCGCGCCAAGCACCGAGCCCATCATCCTGAGCGAGCACGACGACTTCGTCTGGGCTTGGCCGAATGCCCTGCCGAACGTCTCGGACGCGGTGCGCGGGCTGATCGCGCTGGCCGAGCGGCGCTGATCAGCTTCGGCAGCCGGCCCTCACGAGAACCGGCGGCAGGGGGCTGCTGAGCTGGCACGACAGCGATCCGCACCCATCGCCATGACGTCACTCAGGGTGATCGGCCGAATCTGGACGGCGATTCTGCGTTGCTCACGGCGCCCCGGGCGTTCTATCCTCTGGGCAACGCGCTGACGGAGACAAGTAGCCGCAGGGCACGCGAGCCGAGAGAGCTGCCGGCAGCTGGGAAGGCAGCCTCGCGTCCAGTGGTGAATCCCCTCCCGAGTGCGGGGAGGAACGGTCGGCTTCGGCCCAATGCCCCGCCGGTTCGCTCCCGTCATCGAGCTGTCGAGGCCGTCATCTCGGTGACGGCGAAGGCGTGGTGGCACCGCGAGTTCCCTTCTCGCCCACGCCCCCAAGGGATCACGTCGGACTCCGACTGATCGATGGGACCCGAAATGCTGGACATCACCGTGATCCGCGAGCACCCTCAGCGCATCGAACGCGCGCTGGCGAAGCGAGCCGTTCACATCGACCTCACCGCCTTCCTCGCCCTGGACGAGAACTACCGACACGGCACGACCGAGGTCGAGACGCTACGCGCCGAGCGCAAGCAGATCTCTCGCGAGATCGCGCGGCTCAATCCGACGGACCCGGCCGCGATCGCCAAACGCACAGAGGCAACCGAACTCGGCACCCGCCTTGCCGCACTCGAAGAGCAGCTCACCGCCCTGGCCGCCGAGCGCCAGGCGTTCCTTGACCAGCTGCCCAACCTGCCCGACGAGGACGTGCCGAGCGGCGGCAAGGAGCAGAACCAGGTCGTCCGCGAGTACGGCGCCCGGCCGGACTTCGACTTCGAGCCGCACAACCACGTCGATCTGGCCCGCCGGCTCGGGCTGATCGACTACGAGCGCGGCGTCAAGCTCGGTGGCACCGGCAACTGGGTCTACCGCGGCAACGGCGCGCTCCTCGAATGGGCGCTGCTCAACTTCTTCATCGAGACCCACGTTCAGGACGGCTACGAGCTGATCCTGCCGCCCCACCTACTGACCTATCAGGCCGGCTACACCGCAGGCCAGTTCCCCAAGTTCGCCGAGGACGTCTTCGCCCTCGAACAGGGTCCGGCCGGGCCGCAGCGGTTCCTGCTGCCGACCTCGGAGACCGCCCTGGTCAACCTCCACCGCGACGAGGTCCTGACGGAGGACGAACTTCCGCGCAAGTACGTCGCCTACTCGCCCTGCTACCGACGCGAGGCCGGCAGCTACCGCGCCGCCGACCGGGGAACCCTTCGCGGCCACCAGTTCAACAAGGTCGAGATGTTCCAGTTCGCGCACCCCGACCACTCTGATGCCGCCCACGAGGAACTCCTGACCAAGGCAGCCGACTTGGTCGAGGCGCTCGGCCTTCACCACCGAATCACCCGGCTGGCTGCCGAGGACACCAGCGCGTCGATGGCCAAGACCTTCGACATCGAGGTCTGGTTGCCCAGCATCGACGGCTACGTCGAGGTGAGCTCGGTATCGAACGCCCGGGACTACCAGGCCCGGCGCGGCAACATCCGCTACCGCCCCGCGGCAGGAAAGGCCGCCTACGTGCACACCCTGAACGGCTCCGGGCTGGCGACCAGCCGCCTGGTGCCGGCCCTGCTGGAACAGCACCAGCAGCCGGACGGCACCGTGACGGTGCCGGCGGTGCTGCAGCGCTGGCTCGGCTGCAAGTCCCTGACCCCAGCAGCACCCAGGTAGTCGTACCGGCGGCAGGCCCGGGATAGCACATCCGGGCTTGCCGCGCAGGAGAGGCCACTGCCTGGGCCGCCGCTATCGGCGGTGGCCCAGGCAGTGCGTGCCCTCTTGCAGCAACCCATGGACCAGGCGCCAGACGGGGAGGCTGACACCGTGACGGAGACCTTGCCCCAGTGGGCGCGGCGGATCGCCGGGCAGGAGCTGGCGGACACTCTGCCGAGGCGGTGGTCGCACTCCCAGGGGGTTGCACGGCGAGCCGAGCAACTGGCCGCGGTCGCCGGGCCGGATGATGGCCTGCTGGTTGCCGCCGCCGTGCTCCACGATGTCGGCTACGCACCTCGCCTGGCCCTGGCTGGCTTTCATCCCCTGGACGGTGCGAGGTTCCTGCGAAACCAGCATGGCGCAGACGCGCGGCTTGTGCGGCTGGTGGCCAACCACTCGCTCGCCCTGCTGGAAGCTGAGGAACGCGGGCTCCGCGAGACCCTGTAGCACGAGTTCCCGATGCTCGCTGACCAGGTGCTGGTGGACGCCCTGATCTTCTGCGACACCACCACCCCCGACGGAACGCCGACCAGCGCCCGAGACCGGATCTCGGAGATCCTCGCCAGGTACGGAGCCGGCACGCTGGTGGGACGGTTCATCCAGCGCGCACAGCCCGAGATCGAGGCGGCGGTAGCCCGTACAGAACACCGGCTCGCTGCCGCGAGTCAGCCGAGGTAGGGGTACCGACCGCTGAGGTAGTGGCCGATCTGCTGGCGCATGCTCGGGTGGATGTCGTACTCGTCCAGGTCGCCCGGCCGCACCCAGCGCACGCCGTCGGCCTCATCGTTGATCGTCGGGGTACCACCGACCGCGCGGCCGATGTATGCCACCTCGAACTGCTGGCGAGCCTCACCGTTGCTGCTGTAGACGACGATGTGCTCCGGATTGGAGTAGACCCCGAGGAGTCCGGTGATCTCCGCCTTGATTCCGGTCTCCTCCTCGCACTCGCGCACCGCGCAGTCGGCGGCGGACTCGCCGATGTCCTGCTTCCCGCCGGGCAGCGCCCACTGTCCGGTGTCGCGTCGGCGCTGCAGCAGGATCTCGCCGGCCTCGTTCTGCACGAGCAGGTTGCTCGCAGGGACCAACGAGTTCGCGGCCGGTGCGTCCGGATCGCCGTAGTACTCAGTCCTGCCCGCCATGAGACTGGCTCCCCTGCGCGTCGTCGGTCCACGGCCGGGCGGAGTCCCAGACCGCGTCGAAGCTCGAAGCGTAGCGGTCGAACCAGCCCAGCCCGCCGTCCTTCTGAAGGTGCAGCAGCGGGTTCGCGGACGCCGGCTGACCCCAAACGTGCGGGTTGACCAACAGGTCGTCGTCATAGCGGAACAGTGAGCTGTACAACGTGGTGTCGTGCAGGCGGATCTCGCAGCCGGGCGTGCCCAGCAGCGGCCGGTAGTAGGTCAGCGAGGCGCCGATCTTCGCTGCGAGGGCGTCGCCGATGCCCTCCTCACGTCCGCGGATCGCCACCGCGCGGCCCTGCGGGTCACCGAAGCACAGCCGGACCGTCACCCCGGCCGCCGCGCGCTGCGCCAGCATCGTGGCGATGCGCGGGTTCGACTGGGCGAAGAACGTCCCCGAGAACACCAGCACATCGATGACCTGATCTGCCTCGAGGAGCAGGGAGAGCCACATCTCCCGCGGGACGCTGGCACGATCGGGGTAGGTGGCCACGAGGCCGGCACCGGGACCGGTGACCTGTGCGGCCCGGGAACGGGGCTCCGGCCAGAGGAAGGTCTCGTCCACCTGGAGGTGGCGTGCAACGGTCCACCGGTGACGGGCATGGGGTACGCGACCGCCTAACCAACGGGTGACAGTCTTGGGGTCCACCTCGCAGACCGTCGCGAGTGCCGCAGGGGGCACACCGCGCTGGGCGAGTGCGGAGCGCAATCGCTCGTTCACAGCGGATATCCAACCGGACTGCGGCGGGACTCACAAGGACGTCTTGGGACCCATCACGGGCTTCACCATTCCCGCGCTGCGATACACACTCGACCTACGTCCCAAGTGAGTTGTCACATCGCAGGTAGATACCGAGCACTGCCGGCACCGACGCGCGCGGCCCTGGTGCTTGGCGAGCGCCTGACCGCCGGGACTAGGCACCGCTGGCCGGTGGGCCGGAAGAGTTCAGGCCCACGGTCACCACTACCGTCTCGGAGAAGAAGAAGCGCCCATTGCGGGCCGCGGCTTGCACTGCCGCGTGCCAGTCCGTCACATCGGCTGCGGTGACCGTCGTCGTGCCGCGTGCAACTGAGCCCAGCAGTGCTCTGCGCATGTCGTCCAGTCGACGTTCGGCGTAGCCCGTGAGTACCGTCGAGGCGGTCGTGAGTGTCTCGGTGCGCTGCAGGGTCAGCCCGGCGGCCGCGACCAGGCCAGGCAGTGCGCGACCGATGCGGCCGTTCGCGTGGTCCATCCACGGTTGGCGATCGTCGGTGAAGGCGTGCCACACCCGCCGGTCCAGGTCAGCCGGTGGACCGGCCACCATGATCGAGTCGAAGTCGACGTGCGCGAGCACCAGGGCGCCTTCGACCTTGAGGAATCGAACGGCCTTGCGAACGACTGGCTCGGCCCCTGGATCACCCTCCGACGCTGCTGGCGAGCCTGGACCAACGCACCCCCACCACCCGAACTCCAAGCCCTGATTGACGCCGTTGGCACCGGCCACGCCCTTGATCTCTACTCCCCGGTTTAACAAATCACCGGTACCATGCTCGCGGCTGCGGCCGACCCGGCCGCCCGGCGGGTGGAGAGCAGCGGGCAACTCGGCGAGGAGGACGTGGGCGCCGGGTGAGGAACGCCTCGGCTGCTCTGGATCTTCTGTCGGTGAGTGTTCGCGTGTCGCTCGGCGGGGACTCGTCCGGAGTTTCCCGGGCATGGTTTCCTGGCCGAGGCAGCGAGCCGACGGTGACACGGGAGGCCAGGTGGCGGGTCCGGGCGGGTTCCCCTCGCGGGGGGTGTGGCGGCGGCCGGCATTCCGGTGGGTGGACGTGCTGGTGGTCGTGGCACTGGTCGCGTTCCTGTACGGTCTGCTGCGGCTCGCCCCGTCACTGAACGCGCCGTTCCTGCCCAGCACGGCTCCTGACACGGTGTCGACGGACCCGGCGAACCTGCCGTACTACGCGGTGCGCTCGCTGGTGCGGATGTTCGCGGCGCTGGTGGCGTCGGTGGTGTTCACCTTCGTGTACGCCACCGCCGCGGCACGGCTTCGGCGGGCGGACACAGTGCTGCTGCCAGTGCTGGACATCCTGCAGTCCGTGCCGGTGCTGGGCTTCCTGTCGGTGACGGTGACCGCGTTCATCGCCCTGTTCCCCGGCTCGATCCTGGGCCTGGAGTGCGCCTCGATCTTCGCGATCTTCACCGCGATGGCCTGGAACATGACCTTCGCCTTCTACTACTCCCTCGTCTCCCAGCCCAAAGAGCTGGACGAGGCCGCGCGGGTGATGCGGCTGACGAAGTGGCAGCGGTTCTGGCAGCTCGACGTGCCCTCCGGGATGATCCCGCTGGTGTGGAACGGCATGATGAGCTTCGGCGGCGCCTGGTTCTTCCTCGCCGCCTCCGAGACCATCAGCGTCCTCAACCACCGCTACGCGCTGCCCGGCATGGGGTCATACGCCGCAGCGGCCATCGCCGCCGGCAACCTGGGCCAGGTCGGCATCGCGATCGCCGTGATGGTGGTCATGGTGATGGGCGTGAACGTGCTGTTCTGGCGGCCCATGGTCGCCTGGTCGGAACGGTTCCGGGTGGAGGAATCGGAAGCCGCCGAGCGCCCCCGCAGTCTGATGCTCGACCTGTTGCGCCGCTCAAGCGTCCCCGAACGGCTCGGGCGCCCGTTGCTGCCGATCGGCCGCGTGCTGGACCGGGCGAGCCGGCCGTTCGGGCTGGCCGAGCACCCGATCGGCGGGTCGGCGGCGCGCGAGCGGACGGGGGACGTGTTCTTCGCCGGTGCGGTCAGCGTGCTGGTGCTCTTCGGGGCCTGGAAGGCGTTCGCCTACGTCAGATCCACGGTGGGGCTCGCGGAGTTCGGACACGCGCTGGCCCTGGGAGCGGCGACCTTCAGCCGGGTCATCATCCTGATCGCGTTCGCGACGGTGGTGTGGGTGCCGATCGGCGTGTGGATCGGCATGAACCCACGGGTGACCCGCTTCGCCCAGCCCGTGGTGCAGGTCCTGGCGAGTTTCCCGGCGAACTTCGTCTTCCCGTTCGCCACCGCCGCGTTCGTCGCGCTGGGCATCTCGCTGAACGTCGGCGCGATTCTGCTGATGGCGCTGGGCGCGCAGTGGTACATCCTGTTCAACGTGATCGCCGGCGCCTCGGCCATCCCCACCGACCTGCGCGAGGCGATGACCACCTTCCACGTCGGCGGGAGACTGAAGTGGCGCACCTTCATCCTGCCCGCGATCTTCCCCTCCTACGTCACCGGCGGGATCACGGCGGCCGGCGGAGCGTGGAACGCCTCCATCGTCGCGGAGGTCGTGACCTACGGCTCCCACACGCTGACCGCCACCGGCCTCGGCTCCTACATCACCCAGGCCACCGCCACCGGGGACTTCCCGAAGATCCTGGTCGGCATCGTGGTGATGAGCCTGTACGTCGTCGCCCTCAACCGGCTGTTCTGGCGCCGCCTCTACCGCATCGCCGAGACCCGCTACTCCCTCTGACCTTTCGTACCAGCGAGCGAGGCAGGACCCGTGACCACCGACCACCCGCGCACCCCCGGCCCCCGCCCGACCGGCGCCACGATCGTGCGGGCCGAGCGGGTGACCAAGACGTTCACCACCCCCGACGGCCGGGAGCTGCCGGTCCTGGACGACATCGGCTTCCACCTGGCGGAGGGCGAGATCGTCGCGCTGCTGGGCAAGTCCGGCTCCGGCAAGTCGACCCTGCTGCGGTGCATCGCCGGGCTGATCGCCCCGTCCTCGGGCACCGTCGCCTACCGGGGCGAGCCGCTGACCGGTGCCAACCCGGGTGTGTCGATGGTCTTCCAGTCCTTCGCTCTGCTGCCCTGGCTCACCGTGCAGCAGAACGTCGAACTGGGCCTGCACGCCCAGGGCGTCGGTGAACAGGAGCGGCGCGAGCGGGCGCTGAAGGCGATCGACCTGATCGGTCTGGACGGCTTCGAGTCCGCCTACCCCAAGGAACTGTCCGGTGGCATGCGCCAGCGCGTCGGCTTCGCCCGCGCCCTGGTCGTCGAACCGGACGCGCTGCTGATGGACGAGCCGTTCTCCGCCCTGGACGTGCTGACCGCCGAGAACCTGCGCAACGAGCTGGTCGGCCTGTGGGAAGGGCATGAGGCGCCGGTCAAGTCGATCCTGATCGTCACCCACAACATCGAGGAAGCCGTCCTGCTGGCCGACCGCATCCTCGTGCTGGCCGCCAACCCCGGCCGCATCCAGGCCGAACTGCGCGTCGACCTGCCCCGCCCCCGCAACCGCCAGGACCAGCACTTCGAATCCATCGTCGACACCGTCTACGGCATCCTCACCGGCCGGGAGGAAGCTGCCGTCGCCGCGGTAGAGCCTGCGACGACCGGTGGTGCTGAGCGGCCCGCCCCGACCCCGACCAGCGCGCCGCTGCCAGAGGTCAGCGTCGGCGGGCTGGCGGGCCTGCTGGAAATCCTCGTCGCCCGCGGCGGCGAGGACGGCTTGGCGGAGATCGCCGACGAACTCAACTTCGAGATCGACGACCTCCTGCCCCTGGTCGACGCCGCCGAACTGCTCGACCTCGCGCGCACGGACGGCCCCCGCATCCGCGTCACCGACGCCGGCCGCGAGTTCGCCGCCGCCGACATCCTCACCAGCAAGCAGCTCTTCGCCCACCACGCCGCCAGCCGCGCCCCGCTCGTGCGGGCCATCGTCCAGGCCCTGGCCGCCACCGACGATCACACCCTGCGCGAAGGGTTGTTCCTCGACCTGCTGCGGCGCGGTTTCTCCGCCGAGGACGCGCGCCGCCAGCTGGACACCGCCATCGACTGGGGCCGCTACGCCGAACTGTTCGACTACGACTCCGGCGACGGCGAACTCACTCTGGAACCCGGCGCGCAGGACGCCCTGTAGGCGGGGTGCGTGCCTCAGTCCTTCCGGTGGGCCGCCGCGTCGGCGAGCAGGCGGACCACGCCGGCGGGAAGGCTCAGGTGGCGCGCGATCCAGCCGGCGTCGTGGCCGTGGGTGGCGAACACCCACGCGGTGTAGAGCGTATTGAGGCTGGGCGCGTGCGCGCTCAGCAGCAGCGGCCGGACCGCCTCCATCGGGAAGCCCTCCAGGCTGCGGGCGCTGAACCACGATTCCTGATCCGCCTCCGCCTGCGGCACACCAGGGTGGCCTCGTCTGCGCAGCCGCTGCCACAGCACGCCGGCCACGACAAGGACCGCGACGCCGGCACCGAACAGCGCGCCGCCGACCACCGGCCGGTCGCGGACCGGCAGCACCACCAGCGCGACGACCTCCAGCAGGAGCAGGGCGATCACACCCAGCACCACCGCGCCCTCACCGGTTCGCGGGCGGGGCACCGCTCTCATTCGGATCACCTCTCCTTCCGATCAGTCTGCCAGGCACCCGGGGAGGCGTCGGGTCCTTGACGCGCCACTGACGCATGGTCAGGCCAGGGCCTGGTGCTTCGTGTCGCCCTCCTCCAGGTGCCAGTGCAGGTCGCTGACGCCCGGCTCCAGGGAAAGGCGCGAGATGACCGGCTCCAGTGCTTGGGCGACGTCGCCGTTGACGGCGACCGTGGCCCGCAGGCTGGTGACCTCGCCGCGCTCACGCCGGGCACGCAGCCCGGTCGGTGCGAGGCCCGACGCACTGAGGGCCTGCAGAAGCAGCGCACGGATGTATGCCTCGGCGCCACGTTCGCACTCCAGGTGGACGGCCGCGCGCATGGTGGAGTCGGGGGCCCGCGCCCTTGAGGAAGCCCGGATCCGCTGCGTCCGCACCCTCGAAGATGGAGCGCCCCGCCGGCGACCGGATCCTCGACGCTGCCGGTGGTCCCGTCTCTGCGGCCATGGAGATGACCGGCGGCGACGTATCGGGCAGTCCCACGAGGACATCGGCCAGGCCCGCGACGAGTGGCAGGCCGCCACCGACCGCTGCGGCGCCGTCCGGGGCTACCCGGGCAACCGCCTCCCCGCCCCGGAGCTCCCCGGCACCCCCCTCAAGCCCCGCGGCCGCACCCGCTGACCCGCGCGTTCGACGGGCACGGAATCGCTGCGTGCCTTGGCTGCGGGACAACCCTCAGCGAGTTCGGCCACCTCACCGCCCGGCCGGTTCATCCTCACGCCCCCGGCGGGCGGCCGGGGGCGTGAGGACGCCACCCCGCCCTCACCCGGCAACACCCGACACGTCATGCGCGAACTCGCCAGCCCCACCCCCCTCTCCCAGCCAGGTGCCCCCAACACCTGTCGCGCGCAGTCGGCAGTCGGACCATCACCCCACGTCAGAGCAGCCGGTAGGCGATCTCGGTCGACGGCCCATCCGCCCGGCCCCGGAACCACTTGCGACACACCAGAACAACACACCCCACGCCTCGCCGAAAGTCCGGATCGAAATGACCGAGAACAAGTAAGGTCGAGGCTTGTTCGATTGACCCTCACAAAGGCGGTCTGGATACTGATCGAGCACGACGCAACCGAAACTCGTTGCGAAGCGGACTCCGATTCGAAATTTCATCCGGTTGAGGAGAATCCATGATCTCGAAAGCGAAGAAGGTCGTGAGCTCGTTGGCGATGGCCTTCGCCGCGGCGGCCACGCTCACCGTGGCCGTGCCGTCCGGCAACGCCTTCGCCATCGACCACGTCCAGTGTGACGGGAGCCGCAATGACTTCCTGAAGATCTGGTCGCACCTCGACGGCCGTGACAGCGTCGACTGCTACGCGAACGGGGGGACGATCGGCTTCGGCGGGTGGTGGATCGACCGGATCTCCACGGGGAACAACGACCTGGTCTACTCCGACGCCAACGGCGACTCGGTGAGGGTCAACCGCTGGACCGACATCACGTACCCGAACCGCCCGCCGAGGGTCAACTCCATCCAAATCCTCTGACGAACCGACAGAGCGGGACCCGAACAGAAATTCGCCCGGCCGCATCACCGAAATTCCCCGCAGCATTTTGATCGCCGTCGAATTTTCTGTGACGTGAATTCGCTCAATTCCGGTCCACCGGCGCCGGCCATGCCCTCCAGGGGCTGGCCGGCGCCCGCAGGTGTTGTGACGGCGGCCCCCCGAGCCCCCACATCCCCACCCCCAAAGGGGAACCCCAGGGTGCGGTGTAGTATAA
>NZ_JBHWIO010000063.1:24273-24694 GCF_042732075.1 Kitasatospora sp. NPDC059812 | reverse complement strand
TTTCTACGAGCTCTTGATTTATGTGCTATCCAACCTAACCACCCACCCCCCGAGAGGCCCGCCCCCCCCGCCCCCGCGCCCCCCCCCCCCCCGGCATGTGGTGTCACGGCTGCCCGCCGAGCCCCAACTTCCGCACCCCGAAGGGGGAACCCCAGGTGTTCCACAGAGCCCATCCTTCGGGCCTGTCCTCGACCCCGAGGCACGAGCACACCTCCTCGTAGCTCTCGGGCAGCAACGGAGGTCTCGGAAACCGGGTGCGGCAGCACGGCCCCGCCTGGCTTCACCGAGGCGGCGGCGTGAGCGTTGCCGCCGCCGGACGTGGCGAGGCCCGGGGCCCACCGGGGGGGGGGGGGCGCGCGCCGCCGCGCCCGGCGGGGGGGCCGCCGGCGGACCCCCGGGCGGGGCGGCGGGGCGGGGTGGT
>NZ_JBHWIO010000063.1:0-24263 GCF_042732075.1 Kitasatospora sp. NPDC059812 | reverse complement strand
CCGCGATCTACCCTGGACTTGTCGGCGGCCGTGTCAGTTGTGTATCCCCCCCAGCGCGGGGCCGCCGCCGGCGGGGGCGCGGCGGGGGCCGCCGGGGCGCGGGGGCTCCCGCCCGCCACCGGCCTCGTGGGGGCGAGCAGGTCTACCAGCGGCGGCTCGGCGGTACCGGGTTGAGCTTGGCGGTGAGCGCCGAGAGGAAGGTCGGGAGCCTGTCGACCATGGCCTTGGGGACCGGGGTGGTCTGGACGGTGTCCCGCCGCACGTCCTGGAGGACGAGGGTGTAGGCGCCGTTCTCCTCGACGAGTTCGGCGGCGTAGAGCAGTGTTCCCGTTGAGGTTTCCATCAGGGTCCTGGCTAGGCTCGGGTGTCGTTGAGCCAGGCGGTCCACGCCGCAGTGGCCTGCTGCTCGTCGGCGCCCTCGGCGAACAGGTGGTGGCCGAGCCAGATCGGCACGTTCCAGGTGCTGCCGTTGAAGAACCGGTAGAGCGCGTCCGGGCCGCGCAGACCGACGAAGTCGGTGCTGAGCCAGTCCACGACCACCTCCTGGCGACGGCCGTCCGGGCCCGGGAGGTGGAGCGGCAGCCGGTCGCCGACGGTCGCGTCGTCGGCGAGGCCGAGGCGGCGGCGCAGCACGGCGAAATCGGCCGGGTCGGCGGTGGGTTCGGGGCGGTGGGCCCTGACGTAGACGGCGGGGCGGCCGGCGAAGTGCCGGAGGTACTCGGCGAGGCCGTGCTGGTAGAAGTCGACGTACTTCTCGGCCACGTCCGACTTGGCGTCCCACCCCCAGGCCTCGTCGACGATGCCCGTGTGCACCCAGTGGATCCCCATCCGCAGGCGGCTCGTTCCGCCGTCGGCGGGCTCGATGCGGTAGCTAAGCGTGTTGGAGAAGCCGCCGTCCTGGGTTGCCCGGACGGCGAAGTGCCGCGGCGGCTCCCAGGCCACGACGGTGGAGTCGCCCCGGGTGGCCTTTCCGCCGACGCGCGGCTCGACCTCCATCGGGTACAGCCAGCCCAGGTTGCCGGCGCCGGTGGCGACCGCGTCCCAGACCTGTTCGGGTGTGGCGGGCAGGTCCTGTTCCCGGCGGACCTCGAACTCTCGGGCCATGGTCGGTGCTCCTTCGTCCTCGTTCATGGGTCAGTAGGTGAGCGGGAGGGCGCTCAGGCGCCGTTGCAGCGGGTTGGGCCGCCAATCGAGCACAGCGCCGTCGGCCAGCCGCAGCTCGGGCAGCCGGCGGAGCAGCGTGCCGACGGCCACCTCCGCCTGGAGCCTGGCGAGCGGGCCGCCGAGGCAGAAGTGCGGGCCGTGGCCGAAGCTCAGGTGCCGGTTGCCGGGGCGGGTCAGGTCGAGCCGGTCGGGGTCCTCGAAGCGCTCGGGATCGCGGTTGGTCGCGCCGAGGAACAGGTACACCAGCTCGCCCTCGCGCAGGAGTTGCCCGCCGATCTCCAGGTCCTGCGCGACGACCCGGACGATCGCCTGGGTCACCGTGTCGTAGCGGGCCAGTTCCTCGACGGCGCCGCGGACCAGCCCCGGATCCGCACGCAGCCGGGCCAGCTGGTCGGGGTGGCGCAGCAGGGCGAGCATGCCGTTGCCGACCAGGTGGGTGGTGGTCTCGCCACCGGCGGTGATCAGGACGAAACAGGTGGACAGCAGTTCGGAGTCGGTGAGCCGGTCGTCCTGCGTCTGGGTGGCGACCAGGGCGCTGATCAGGTCGTCACCTGGCTCGGACCGGCGCCGGCGGACGAGCCGGGCGAGGTACTCCTCGTACTGCCCGATCGCCTCCTCGGACTTGTCGATGTCCTCGCCCAGCCGGCCGAAGCGGCGGAACCAGGTCTCGACCTGCGGACGGTCCTCGGGCGGGATGCCGAAGAGCTCGCAGACCACGGACATCGGGAACGGGGAGGCGACCGCCTCGATCAGGTCCATGGTGGGCCCGGCCGCGACCGCCTCGTCGATGAGCCGGTCGACGATCCGCTGGACGCCGTCCCGCAGGGCTTCGACGCGCCGGGCGGTGAACGCCCGGTTGGCCAGCCTGCGCAGCCGGGCGTGGTCCGGCGGGTCGGTGTTGGTCATCACCCGGCCGAGCCGGTCGGAGAGCCTGCTGAGGGCCTTCAGGTCGCCGCCCAGGCCGCCGAGGGCCCAGGTCATCCGGTCCCGGTCGCTGGACAGCCGCAGGTCGCTCAGGGCGGCGTCGACGTCGGCGTACCGGGTGAGGTACCAGATGCCCTGGTCGCTGCGGTGCACGGGGCTCTCGCGCCGCATGCGGGCGTAGAACGGGTACGGGTCCCGCCGGGCCTCGGGGGTGAGCAGGTCGGCGGCGAGGTCGTGGGGCGGGGCGAGGCCCGCCGTGGGGCGGGCCTCGTCCGTGGTGTCGGTCAGGTTCACTGCGGGCCGCGCTACCGCTGGGCTTCCATGGCGTCGGCGAGGCTCCTGGGCCGCATGTCGGTCCAGGACTGCTCGACGTACTCCAGGCAGGCGGCGTTGGTGTCGGGGCCGTGGGCGACGGTCCAACCCTCGGGGATGTCCGCGAACTGCGGCCACAGCGAGTGCTGGTTCTCGTCGTTGACGAGCACGAGGAAGGTGCCGTCTTGGTCGTCAAAGGGGTTGGTCATGGGTCAGTCCTCCTGGTGGGAAAGGGTGGTGGTGCCGTCGGCGCCATCGGTGGCCTCGGCACCATCGGTGTCACTGGTGGCCTCGGTGATCCTGGCGGCCAGGATCGGCCCGATCTGCGCCAGCGAGCCGGCTTGGGTCATCCGGTCGTGCCGGGTGGTGATCTCGTGCGATTCGATCCGGCCGGCGACGTACGGGCGCCAGATTTCGGGCCCCGCGTTGTCCTCGGCCCGGTCGATCGTGGAGTTGAACAGCAGCAGGTCTCCGTCGAAGTCGCCGGGGACGAAGTCGACCGCCAGCCTGGCGTTGTTGATCATGATCTCGACGATCACCTCGATCTGTCGCTCGTTCAGGCCGGCCAGCGCGCTGCCCCGCCGGTTCAGGACCTCGGCGACCTCGGCGTAGGTGATCTCCTGGTCGCCCAGCTCGTCCGGGTCGACATCGAGCACCCCGACGAGCACGTCGCGCACGGTGGGCACCGGCACCTCCGCGAACTGCACGTCCTTCACCGGGTAGGCATCGAGGATCGCCAGCAGTGCGGTCCGTTCGCCGCGTGACTGCAGCTCGCAGGCGAGCGCGTGGGCGATCAGCCCGCCGGCGGACCAGCCGAGGAGCAGGTACGGACCCTCCGACTGGATCTTCTGGATCTGGTCGGCGTAGTCGGCCGCCATCTCCTCGTAGGACGTCGGCAGGGTTTCGGGCCGGCCGAGGCCACGCGCCTGGATGGCGTAGACCGGGTGCTGCGGGCCGAGGTGGTTCAGCAGTCCGCTGTACGACCAGCTGATGCCGCCGCCGGGGTGGATGCAGAACAGCGGTGTCCCGGTCCCGGTCGAACGCAGCGGCAGCACCGCGTCCAACGCGTCGTCGGGATCGTCCATGAGCAGCCGCTCGGTGAGACCGGCGACGGTCGGCGCCTCGAACAGCATCCGCAGGCCCAGCTCCAGACCGAGGGTCTCGCGGACCCGGGAGGCCAGCCGGGCGGCCAGCAGCGAGTGCCCGCCGAGGTCGAAGAAGTTGTCGTCGATGCTCACCTGCTCCCGGCCGAGGACCTCGGCGAAGAGGCCGCACAGCAGCTGCTCCTGCGGCGTCCGGGGTCCGCGCCCGGCGGCCGAGGCCCCGTACTCGGGGGCCGGCAGCGCGGCCCGGTCGAGCTTGCCGTTGGCGGTCAGCGGCAGCGCGTCCACGGTGACGAACGCCGCCGGCACCATGTAGTCCGGCAGTTCGCGGCGCAGCCGGCCGGACAGCTCCCCAGCCTCGGGCGCGCCCTCGGGGGCGGGCACCAGGTAGGCGACCAGGCGCTTGTCGCCCGGCCGGTCCTCCCGGGCGACCACCGCCGCCTGGGCGATGCCCGGGCAGCCCGCCAGGGCCGCCTCGATCTCTCCGGGCTCGATCCGCAGGCCGCGCAGCTTGACCTGGTGGTCGGCGCGTCCGGCGAACTCCAGCGCGCCGTCGGCGCGCCACCACGCCAGGTCGCCGGTGCGGTACATCCGGCTCCCGTCCGGCCCGTACGGGTCGGCGGTGAAGCGTTCCGCCGTCAGGCCGGCCCGCCCGAGGTAGCCGCGGGCCACGCCCGTCCCCGCGAGGTACAGCTCGCCGACCATGCCGGTCGGCACCGGGCGCAGCCTGTCGTCGAGCACGTAGGCGCGCATGTTCGCCATCGGCCGGCCGATCGGCACGGTCGCGGCGTGTTCGGGCAGGACGCCCACCGGGTGGCAGGTGGCCAGGGTGGTGGCCTCGGTGGGCCCGTAGCCGTTGACCACCTCGATGCCGGGGCATGCCGTCAGCACCCTGGCGACGGCGGCCGGGGAGACCACGTCGCCGCCGGTCCACACTTCGCGCACCCCGGCGAGCAGGCCCGGGCGCTCCTCGGCGACCAGGCGGAACAGTCCGGCCGTGAGCCACAGTCCGGTCACCCCGTGCGAGGTGATCGTGTGCTGGAGCAGGTCGAGGTCGAGTTGCTCCGGCGGTGCGACCACGACCCGGCCGCCGTTGAGCAGCGGCACCCATAGTTCGTAGGTGGAGAGGTCGAAGGCCGTCGGGGAGTGCATCAGCACCCGCTCGTGTCCGCCGCCGCGGAACTCGGGGGTCAGCGCGTGGCCCACCACGTCATGGTGGGTGACGGCCACGCCCTTCGGCCGGCCGGTCGAGCCGGAGGTGTACATGATGTACGCCAACTGCCCTGGTTCACAGCGAACTTCGACGCCGGAGGGATCGGCGGCCTCGGACTGCACCAGCGCGGTGAGCACCTCCTGGGTGAGCACCAGGGCGGCCCCGCTCTCCCGCAGGATCAGGTCGATCCGGGAGGAGGGGAAGCGCGAGTCCAGCGGCACGTAGGCACCGCCGGCCTTGATGATCGCCAGGATCGCCACGACCAGCTCCGCCGAGCGGTCCAGCATGACCGCGACCGGGGTCTCCGGCCGCACGCCCTGGCGGATCAGCGCCCGCGCCAAGCGGTTGGCCCGCTGGTCGAGCTCCGCGTAGGTCAGTTCGGTGCCGCCGGCCACGACCGCGACCGCCTCCGGGGTGGCTCGCACCTGGCGGGCGAACAGCTCCGGCACCGCGGCCTCGGGCAGCTCGGCCGCGGCACCGTTGGACCCGGCGAGCAGTCGGCGGCGTTCCTCGACGGGCATGATGTCGATCCGGCTGATCGGCCGGTCGGGGTCGGCGACCGCCGCGCGCAGCAGACGGGCCAAGCGCTCGAACAGCAGCTCCACGGTGGGCGCGTCGAACAGGTCGGTGGCGTACTCCACCGCACCGACCAGGCCGTCGGGGGTGCCGTCCGGGCGGAACTGCTCGGCCAGGCTGAACGTCAGGTCGACCCGCGCGGTCCCGGTCGGCGCCTCCAGGTGTCCGGTCTCCAGCCCCGGCAGCGCGAACTCGCCGACCGGTGCGTTCTGCAGGGCCAGCATGACCTGGAACAACGGGTGGTGCGCCAGCGACCGGGCCGGGTTGACCACCTCGACCAGGTACTCGAACGGCACGTCCTGGTGGTCGTACGCGGTGAGCGCCTTCTGCCGCACCCGGCCGACGAGTTCGGCGAAGCCCGGGTCGCCCGCGGTGTCGGTGCGCAGCACCAGTGTGTTGACGAAGAACCCGACGAGCTCGTCCAGCGCCTGGTCGGTACGGCCGGCGATGGGGCTGCCGACCGGGATGTCGGTGCCGGCGCCGAGCCGGGTGAGCAGGGCCGCGAGTCCGGCCTGGAGCACCATGAACATGCTGGCGCCGTGCGCGGCGGCCAGGTCCCGCAGCGCTTGGTGGAGTTCGGCGTCCAGTCGGACCACGACCCGGTCGCCCCGCTGAGAGGCCACCGGCGGCCGCGGCCGGTCGGCGGGCAACTGCAGCTGCTGCGGGACGCCGGCCAGCTCCTCCTTCCAGTAGGCCAGTTGCCGGGCGAACAGGCTGTCCGGGTCGGCGGCGTCACCGAGCAGGTCGCGTTGCCAGGCGCTGTAGTCGGCGTACTGCACCGGCAACGGGGACCACTGCGGTGCCTCGCCCCGGCAGCGGGCCGCATAGGCCGCGGCGAGGTCACCCGAGAGCGGGCCCATCGACCAGCCGTCGGCGGCGATGTGGTGCACCATGACCAGCAGCGCGTGCCGTTCGGGTGCGAGGGCGTAGAGCTCCGCCCGGACCGGCGGCTCCGCGTCCAGCTCGAAGCCGCGCCGAGCCGTCTGCGCCAGCCGCTCGGCCAGTGCGGCCTCGTCGAGCTCGACCACCGGCAGCGCGGGGTACGTCTGCGCGGCGCTCAGCACGACCTGGTACGGCACGCCGTCCGTCTCGCGGAAGACCGTCCGCAGGCTCTCGTGCCGGGCGACCACGTCCGCGAGCGCGGCGTGCAGGGCCGGGCGGTCGAGCTCACCGGTCAGGATCAGCGCGAGCGGCATGTTGTAGGTGGCGCTCGGCCCGTCCATCCGGTGCAGGAACCACAGGCGGCGCTGGGCGAAGGACAGCGGAACCCGGTCGGGGCGCGGCTGGGCGGTCAGCGCGGGCCGGGCCGTTCCGGAGCCGTCCAGGCGGGCCGCCAGGGCGGCCACGGTCGGGCTCTCGAACAGCGTCCGGACCTCCAGCTCCGCGCCGAGGGTGGCCCGGACCCGGGAGGCCAGCCGGGTCGCCAGTAGGGAGTGCCCCCCGAGGTCGAAGAAGCTGTCGTCGACGCCGACCTGCGCCAGGCCCAGCACGTCGGCGAAGAGTTCGGCGAGCAGCTGCTCCTGCGGGGTACGCGGCGCCCGCCCGGCCGCGACCGGGCCGAGGTCGGGGGCGGGCAGCGCGCGGCGGTCGAGCTTTCCGTTGGCCGTCAGGGGCAGCGCCTCCAGCACCACCAACGCCGACGGGACCAGGTAGTCGGGCAGCCGGCCACGCAGCCAGTCACGGATTTCGCCGATGAGGGCACCGGTACCCCGGCTGCCGGTCGGGCGGTTGGTCAGCGCCGCCAGCGGCCTGCCGGTGGTCCCGGCCGGCCGGTACGGCTCGACCGGGGAGCCGTGAAGCCCCTGCGGGTCGGTGAAGACGACATCCACGGCGTCCGCCGCGGTGGCCGACCAGGTGACGGACACCGAGCGGCCGAACTCCGACCCGAGGGCGTGGAAATCCTCCGGGTCAGGGAGGTCGCCGTCCTCCGGGGCGTGCAACCGTTCCAGCAGTTCGGCGAGCGAACCGCGGTCCCCGTTCTGCACCGCCAGGGCCAGAGCGGTCTCCCGCGCCACGCGGCGGTTCGGCACCCCGGTGATCCGCAGCACTCCGACGGGCGGCTGGGCGAGCAGCTCGCGCAGTTCGGCCGGCCCGGCGACCTGCTGCCCCCACGCCAGCTCGACCGACCGGTCCGGGCCCGCCGGGGTGACCGGTGGCTTGTGCAGCGTCACGTCATAGCGGTAGCGGGTCAGCTCGTTGTGATGGCGGCCCCGCTTGACCTCCACCGTCACCGCGCCGACGTCCGCGCCGTTCTCCCGCAGGACGGTGAAGAAGTCCGGGTCGACCAGGAGTTCCTTCTCCACCAGCAGGGACTGCTCCACCGCGCGCCGCACGGCGGGCAGGTCGGCGCCGTCGGCGGCCCGGTGCAGCTGGACGGCGGTGGCCAGCGGGCGCAGCAGCCGCAGGTTGCGGACGTCGCCGACGAAGAGCGCACCGCCGGGGGCCAGCAGCCCCATCAGCTTCCCGATCACGTCGGCGAGGTAGTCGGCGGACGGGAAGTACTGCACCACCGAGTTGATGACGATGGTGTCGAAGTGCCCGGCGGGCAGGCCGTCGGTGTCGTGTGCCGGGCGGGTGTGCAGGACGACGCGGTCGGCCAGTTGTTCCTGCCGGGCGACCTGGGCGGCCAGCGCGTCGATCGCGGTGGCGGAGAAGTCGGTCGCCCAGTAGGTCTCGCAGTGCGGTGCGATCTGCGAGAGGAGCAGGCCGGTGCCGACGCCGACCTCGAGCACGCGGCGGGGGCGCAGGGCCAGGATGCGGGCCACGGTGGCGTCGCGCCATTCCCGCATCTGTTCGACGGGGATCGGGCTCGCGTCGTAACTGCTGTTCCAGCCGACGAAGTTCTGGCCGAAGGCGGTTTCCTCGGGGGTGATGGGCAGGGCGTCGTAGATGTCCTGCCACTCGCCCACGTGGTCGGCTTCGCGGCTGTCGTCGCGGCCGGTGTCCCGGCGGGGGACGACGTAGCCGATGAGCCGGTCGTCCTGGGCGAGGACGGCGGCCCGGGCGACGGCGGGGTGCTCGGCCAGGGCCGTCTCGATCTCGCCGGGCTCGATCCGGAAGCCGCGCACCTTCACCTGGTCGTCGGCGCGGCCGACGTACTCCAGCTGGCCTCCCCCAGCGCCCCCAGCCTGGCGGCCGGGAGGTGCCCCCACCGGCCGGGGGGACCCCCATGCCAGCCAGCGCACCACGTCCCCGGTGCGGTACATCCGGGCGCCGTCCGCCTCGAACGGGCAGGCGACGAAGCGCCCGGCCGTCAGGGCCGGCCGGTTCAGGTAGCCACGCGCCAGCCCCGCGCCCGCGACGTACAGCTCCCCGGGCACGCCGGGCGGCACCGGCCGCAGCCGCTCGTCCAGCACGTACACCCGCGCGTTGGCGATCGGCCGCCCGATCGGCGGCACGCCCACCCCCGGGGACAGCGGGTCGCTCATCGTCGCGCACACCGTCGTCTCCGTCGGACCGTACGCGTTGACCATCCGCCGACCCGGCGCCCAGCGCGCCACCAGCTCCGACGGGCAGGCCTCGCCCGCCACCACCAGGGTCGACACCGTCACCGCGCCCTCCGGCAGGGCCGCCAGGACGGACGGGGGCACGGTCGCGTGGGTCACCGCGAGCCCCGGGTCCGTCAGCGCGGCGACCGGCTCCGCCGCCGGAGGCAGCACCAGGGCCGCACCGCACAGCAGGGCGGTGAAGATCTCCGACACCGAGGCGTCGAAGCTCGGCGAGGCGAACTGCAGCACCCGACTGTCGGGATCGATCGCGAACCGCTCGATCTGGGCGGCGACCAGACTGGCCACGCCGCCGTGGGCGACCACGACGCCCTTGGGGCGCCCGGTCGAACCCGAGGTGTAGATCACGTACGCCGGATGCCGGACATCGAGCGCGACCACGGGATCCGTGTCCGGCCAGTCTCCGTCGCCCACCAGCGCCGGATCATCGACCACCAGTACCGGGCGGGCGTCCTCCAGCATGTACGAGATCCGCGCCGCCGGGTACGCCGGATCCACCGGCAGGTATGCGGCACCCGCCTTCAGGACACCCAGCACGGCCACCACCGACTCCACCGAACGCGGCAGCGCCACCGCCACGACCTGCTCCGGACCGACCCCGCGGGCGATCAACGCATGCGCAAACCGGTTCGCCCTGGCGTTCAACTCGCGGTACGTCAACTCGGCACCACCGGACACCAGGGCGAGCGCGTCCGGCGTCGCCGCCACCTGCACCGCGAACGCCTGCGGCACCGGCACGGCGCCCACCTCACGGTCAGTCGCGTTGCCCCGCTCCAGCAGCCGAATCCGCTCGTCGGAGTCGAGGAGGTCGATCCCCCCGATCGCCAGGTCAGGATCGGCGGTGACCGCCTCCAGCAGGAGCGTCCAGCGCCGCACGAGGGCCTCGACCGTCGAACGGTCGAACAGGTCAGTGGCGTACTCCGCCGCGCCGGCGATCCCAGCCGGTTCCCCGGCCGGACCGAATTGCTCGACGAGGCTCACCCCGAGGTCGAACTTGGCGGTTCCGGTGGCCACCGCGTAGGTGGCGACCTCCAGGCCGGGCAGCGAGAACCGGCCCATCGGGGCGTTCTGCACGGCCAGGATGGTCTGGAACAGCGGGTGGTGGGACAGCGACCGGGATGGGTTCAGCACCTCCACCAGGTGCTCGAACGGCACGTCCTGGTGCGCGTACGCCGACAGTGAGGTCTCCCGCACCCGCCCGAGCAGTTCGGTGAAGCTCGGATCACCGCTCGTGTCCGTCCGCAGCACCAGCGTGTTCACGAAGAACCCGACCAGCTCGTCCAGCGCCTCGTCCGTGCGCCCCGCGATCGGACTCCCGATCGGGATGTCCGTCCCCGCCCCCAGCCGCGTGTACAACGCTGCCAGCGCCGCCTGCAGCACCATGAACAGACTGGTGCCGGTGTTCCGCGCCAACTCGGTCAGAGCGGCGTGCAGTTCGGGGCTCAGCTCCAGACCGACGTGGTCTCCGTGCCAACCGGCGACGGCCGGCCGCGGCCGGTCGGCGGGCAGCTGGATCAGCTCCGGCAGGTCGGACAGCTGGCGCTTCCAGTAGTCGAGCTGCTCGGCGAACCGGCTCTGCGGGTCGGCGGCGTCGCCGAGCAGCTCGCGCTGCCACAGCGTGTAGTCCGCGTACTGCACCGGCAGGGCCGCCCGGCTCGACGTCCGACCCTCGCAGCGGGCCGCGTACGCCTCGGCGAGGTCGCGGGCCAGCGGGCCGGTGGACCAACCGTCACCGGCGATGTGGTGCATGACCAGCAGCAGCACGTGCTCGTCCGGCGCGACCGCGAACAGCTCCGCCCGCAGCGGCGGCTCCGCCGCCAAATCGAAGGGCCGCCGGGCGAACTCGGCGAGCCGGTCGTGCAGTTCGGCCTGTGAGACCTCGGTCAGCCCGGCCCGGAGCCGGGCCTCGGCCGGGTCCAGGACCCGCTGGCACGGGACGCCGTCGACCTCCGGGAACACCGTCCGCAGGCTCTCGTGCCGGGCCACCACGTCGGCCAGCGCCTCGTCCAGCGCCGCCCGGTCGAGCGTTCCGGTCAGTTGCAGCGCCAGCGGGATGTGGTAGGTCGCGGCGCTGCCGTCCATGCGGTGCATGAACCAGAGCCGACGCTGGGCGAAGGAGAGCGGCACCGCCTCCGGCCGCTCGTGAACCGTCAGCGCCGGACGGACGCGGCCAGCCCCGGCCAACGCCTCGGCCAGCCCCGCAGCGGTGGGCGCTTGGAAGAGCGCGCGCAGCCCGAGCTCCACGCCGAGCACCGAGCGCACCCGCGCGGTCAGCCGGGTGGCGAGCAGGGAGTGCCCGCCCAGGTCGAAGAAGTCGTCGTCGACACCGACCTGCGCCCGGCCCAGCACCTCGGCGAACAGCTCGCAGAGGATCTGCTCCTGCGGCGTGCGCGGCGCCCTCCCGACCTCGGCCGAACCGAGGTCGGGAGCGGGCAGCGCGGCGCGGTCGAGCTTGCCGTTGGGCGTCAGCGGCAGCACGTCCAGCACCGTGAACACGGCCGGCACCAGGTAGTCCGGCAGCCGGTCGCGCAGGTGTGCCGCCAGCTCCGCCGGACGGACGGCCACGTCGGGACGGGCCGCCACGTAGCCGACGAGCCGGTCGCCGTCGGTGAGGACGGCGGCCTGGGCGACGGCGGGGTGCTCGGCCAGGGCGGCCTCGATCTCGCCGAGTTCGACGCGGAAGCCGCGCACCTTCACCTGCTGGTCCGCCCGGCCGACGTACTCCAACTCGCCGTCGGTCCGGCGCCGCACCACGTCCCCGGTGCGGTACATCCGACTGCCCGCCTCGAACGGGCAGGCGACGAACCGGCCCGCCGTCAGGGACGGCCGGTTCAGGTACCCGCGAGCCAGCCCCGGCCCCGCGACGTACAGCTCCCCCGCGACGCCCGGCGGTACCAGGCGCAGCCGCTCGTCCAGCACGTACACCCGGAAGCCCGCGACCGCTCGGCCGATCGGCGGCACGCCAGTGCCCGCCGCCAGCGGGGCGCTCATCGTCGCGCACACCGTCGTCTCCGTCGGGCCGTACGCGTTGACCATCCGACGCCCCGGCGCCCACCGCGCCACCAGCTCCGGCGGGCAGGCCTCGCCCGCCACCACCAGGGTGCCGGCCGTGACATCGGTGCTGTCCACCGCCGCCAGGGCCGAGGGCGGCAGGGTCACATGGGTGACGTCGAGCCGGCGGTCCGTCAGGGCCTCCAGCGGGGCCTCGGACGGGGCGAGCACGAGGGTGGCGCCGGTCAGCAGGGCGCTGCACAGGTCCCAGAACGACGCGTCGAAGCTGGGCGAGGCGAACTGGAGGACGCGGCTGCCCGGCGCCAGGCCGAGCCGCTCGACCTGCGCCGCCACCAGACCAGACACCCCGCCGTGGCTCACCACCACGCCCTTGGGGCGGCCGGTCGAACCCGACGTGTAGATCACGTACGCCGGATGCCGGACGTCGAACGCGACCACCGGATCCGTGTCCGGCCAGTCTCCGTCGCCCACCATCCCCGGGTCGTCGACCACCACCAAAGGACGGGCGTCGTCGAGCATGAACGAGATCCGCGCCCGCGGGTACGCCGGATCCACCGGCAGATACACCACCCCGGCCTTCAGCACGCCCAGGACCGCCACCACCGACTCCACCGAGCGCGGCAACGCCACCGCCACCAGCTGCTCAGGCCCCACACCCCGCGCGATCAACGCATGCGCGAACCGGTTCGCCCGAACGTTCAACTCCCGGTACGTCAACTCCGCATCACCGCACACCAGCGCGACCGCGTCCGGCACCGCCGCCACCTGCTCGGCGAACAGTTCCGGCAGGCTCACCCCTGCCGCCCCGCCCTCGACGACGGGCAGCAGCTCGCGGCGCTCCTCGGCCGACAGCAGCTCGATCCCGCCGATCGGCTGGTCGGGCGCGGCGGCGACCGCGGCCAGCAGCCTGGTCCACCGGGTGACCATCGACTCGACCGTCGGGCGGTCGAACAGGTCGGTACTGAACTCGACCGCACCGCTGAGCCCGGCCGGCGCGCCGTCGGGCCCGTGCTCCTCCGCGAACCCGAAGGTCAGGTCGAGCCGCGCGGTCCCGGTGAGCACGGTCACCCCGGAGACCCGGAGGCCCGGCAGCTCGAAGTCACCGCCCGGCGCGTTCTGCACGACCAGCCCGGTCTGGTACAGCGGGTGGTGGGAGAGCGAGCGGGACGGGTTCAGCACCTCCACCAGGTGCTCGAACGGCACGTCCTGGTGCGCGTACGCCGACAGCGCCGTCTCCCGCACCCGCCCCAGCAGCTCCGTGAAGCTCGGGTCGCCGCTGGTGTCCGTCCGCAGCACCAGGGTGTTGATGAAGAACCCGACCAACTCGTCCAGCGCCTCGTCGGTGCGGCCCGCGATCGGGCTGCCGATCGGGATGTCCGTGCCCGCGCCCAGCCGCGTGTACAGCGCCGCGAGCGCGGCCTGCAGCACCATGAACAGGGTCGCACCCGAGCGCCGCGCCAACTCCACCAGCGCCGCGTGCAGTTCGGTGTCGATCCGGAGCTCCAGCAGGTCGCCGCCGTACGACATGGTGGCCGGGCGCGGCCGGGCGGCAGGCAGTTGCAGCTGCTCGGGCAGCCCGGCCAGCTCCTCGCTCCAGTACCGGACCTGCCGGGCGAAGAGGCTGTCCCCGTCGTGCTCGTCGCCCAGGATCTCGTGCTGCCACAGCGTGTAGTCGCCGTACGTCACCGGCAGCGGCGGCCACGCCGGCGCCCCGCCACCCCGCCGGGCGGCGTAGGCGGTGGCCAGGTCGGCGGACAACGGGCCCATGGACCAGCCGTCCCCGACGATGTGGTGCATCACCAGCAGCAGCACGTGCTCGTCCGCCGAGAGTTCGAACAGGTCAGCCCGCAGCGGCACTTCCGCGGTCAGGTCGAAGCCGCGCACCGCCGCCTCGCGCAGCAGCCCCGGCAGCTCCGCCTCGCCGGCCGCGCGTACGCTCAGCGGGACGGCGACCTCGGTGCTGTCCAGCACCCGCTGGTACGGGATTCCGGCGGTGTGCGGGAAGACCGTGCGCAGGGTCTCGTGCCGGGCCACCACGTCCGCGAGCGCTGCGCTCAGCGCGGCCCGGTCGAGATCTCCGGACAGCCGCAGGGCCAGCGGCATGTGATAGGTGGCGCTCGGTGCCCCGAACTGCTGGAGGAACCAGAGCCGGCGCTGGGCGAACGACAGCGGCATCGGTTCGCGGCGGGGCCGGGGCACCAGGGCCTGCCGAGCGGTGCCGGCGTCGTGCAGCCCGGCCGCCAGCCCGGCCGGTGTCGGCGTCCGGAACAGGCTGCGCAGCTCCAGCTCGACCCCGAGGGTCGCCCGGATCCGCGAGACCAACCGGGTGGCGAGCAGCGAGTGCCCGCCCAGCGCGAAGAAGTCCTCGTCGACCCCGACCTGGCCCCGGCCCAGCACCTCCGCGAACAGCTCGCACAGGATCTGCTCCTGCGGCGTGCGCGGCGCCCGGCCGGTCTCCCTGGTCGTGGCCTCGGGCGCCGGCAGCGCCGCCCGGTCCAGCTTCCCGTTCGGCGTCAGCGGCAACGCCTCCAGCAGCACGAACGCCGACGGCACCAGGTACTCCGGCACCCGGTCGCGCAGGTACGCCGTCAGCGCCGCCACGGTCGCCCCTCGCCCGGCCACGGGGACGACGTACGCGACGATCCGGTCCTCCCGGGCGAGCACCGCGACCTGGGCGACGCCTGGGTGCGCGGTCAGCTCCGCCTCGATCTCGCCCGGCTCGACCCGGAACCCGCGCACCTTCACCTGGTCGTCGACCCGGCCGGCGAACTCCAGCTCCCCGTCGGCCCGCCAGCGCACCAGGTCCCCGGTGCGGTACATCCGGTTGCCCACCTCGAACGGGTTGGCGACGAAGCGCCCGGCGGTGAGCCCGGGCCGGTTCAGGTAGCCGCGGGCCAGGCCCGCCCCGGCCAGGTACAGCTCACCCAGCACGCCGGGGGCGACCAGCCGCAGCGCCGCATCCAGCACGTACACCTGGCAGTTGGCGATCGGACGGCCGATCGGCACCGGCGACGGGCAGTCAGCGGGGTCGGCCGGCAGCGGGTAGGCGGTGATCACGTGGGTTTCGGCCGGGCCGTAGTGGTTGTGCAGCACCCGGCCGGGCCCGCGGGCCTGGAAGCGGCGCACCGCACCGCTCAGGCGCATCGCCTCGCCGGCCTGCGCGATCAGCCGCAGGCCCGGCAGCTCCAGCCCGGCTTCCTCCGCGGCCTCGGCGAGCGCCTCGATCACCAGGTTGGGTGCGAACAGCTCCTCGACTTCGTGCCGGTCCAGCCAGTGGGCGAACTGCTCGGCGCTGCGGCGCTGTTCCTCCGTCGGCACCACCAGGGTCTTGCCGTACAGCAGCGCGGAGAGCATCTCCTGCACCGAGACGTCGAAGCTGATCGCGGTGAACTGCGCGGTGCGCGTGCCGGGTTCACCGCCGACGGCCTCATGGTGCCACTCCAGCAGGTTCAGCAGCCCGGCGGCGGGCATCACCACGGCCTTGGGCCGGCCGGTGGAACCGGAGGTGTAGATGACGTAGGCCGGGTGCCGTGCGTCCACGGTGACGACGGGGTCGGTCTCCGGGTGGTCCCCGGCGGGTGTGACGTCCGCGAGGTCGTCGAGCACCACGGCCGCGCGCGCATCCTCCAGCATGTACGCGATGCGGGCCGCCGGGTAGTCCGGGTCGACCGGCAGGTAGGCCGCCCCCGTCTTGAGCACCGCGAGGACGGCGACCACCAGCTCCGCCGAGCGCGGCAGCCGCAGGGCGACGATCTGTTCCGGCCCCACCCCGCGCGCGATCAGCGCGTGGGCCAGGCGGTTGGCCCGGCGGTTCAGCTCGCGGTAGGTCAGCGCGGTGTCCTCGAACACCACCGCCTCGGCCGCCGGGGTCGCCCGGACCTGCGCCTCGAACAGCGCGGGCAGGCTCTCGACGGGAGCGGGGCAGGCGGTGCCGTTGCGGACGACCAGCAGCTCGTGCCGCTCCTCGGCGGTGAGGACGTCGATCCGGCTCAGCGGCCGGTCCGGCTCGGCGACCACCACCGCCAGCAGCCGCAGCCACCGGGCGACCAGTACCTCCACCGTGGCGTGGTCGAACAGGTCGGTGCTGTACTCGACCCGCCCGACGATGCCCTCGGCGGGCCCGCCGGTGCCGCCGCGCTCCAGCAGGTGGATGCCGAGGTCGAACATCGCCGTCGGCGTCCGCACCAGCACGATCTCGGTGGCCAGGCCGCTCAGCGCGAACTCGGTGCGGGGCACGTTCTGCAGCGCGAGCAGCACCTGGAACAACGGCTGCCGGGTGAGCGACCGGGACGGGTTGAGGGCTTCGACGACGTGCTCGAACGGCAGGTCCTGGTGCGCGTACGCGCCGAGCGCGCCCTCCCGGACCCGGCCCAGCAGTTCGGCGAAGGACGGGTCGCCGCTGGTGTCCGTGCGGAGCACCAGGGTGTTGACGAAGAACCCGACGAGGTCGTCCAGGGCCTCGTCGGTCCGGCCGGCGATCAGACTGCCGACCGGGATGTCCGTGCCCGCGCCGAGCTTGTCCAGCAGCGATGTCAGGGCGGCCTGCAGCACCATGTACACGCTGGCGCCGTGCTCCCGGCCCAACCGGAGCAGCCCGGCGTGCAGTTCGGCGTCCAGTTCGATCGCGAGGTGGCCGCCGGAGTAGGAGGGCGCCGCAGGGCGGTGGCGGTCGGCCGGGAGCGGGATCTGCTCCGGCAGGTCCGCCAGCGTCCGCTTCCAGTAGTCCGCCTGGCGGGAGAACAGGCTGTCCTGGTCGTCCGCGTCGCCGAGCAGCCGGTCCTGCCACAGGGTGTAGTCGGCGTACTGCACGGGCAGCGGCGCCCACTGCGGCTCCTCGCCCCGGCGGCGGGCCGCGTACGCGGTGGCCAGGTCGGCCGCCAGCGGGCCCAGCGACCAGCCGTCGCCGGCAATGTGGTGCATCACCAGGAGCAGCACGTGCTCGTCCGCCGAGAGCTCGAACACCTCGGCGCGCAGCGGCGGTTCGGTGGCGAGGTCGAATCCGCGCGCCGCGGCCGCCGTCAGCAGTTCCGGCAGGGCCGGCTCGTCGGCCGGGGCGACCGACAGCCTCGGGCGCACCTCCCCGACGGGCAGCACCTGCTGGTGGGGCACACCGCCCTCGGCCGGGAAGACCGTGCGCAGGGTCTCGTGCCGGTCGACGAGGTCGCCCAGCGCCGCCTCCAGGCCCGCCGGGTCCAGCGGTCCCGAGAGCCGCCACGCGAGCGGCATGTTGTAGACGGAGTCGGCGCCCTCCAGTTGGCGCAGGAACCACAGCCTTCGCTGTGCGGACGACAGCGGCACGCGGTCGGGCCGCTCTGCCCGCTCCAGAGCCAGCCGGGCCTGGTCCGCCCCGCCCAGCCCGGCGGCCAGCCCGGCCACGGTCGGGCTGCGGAACAGGGCCTGTAGCGGCAGCTCCACGCCCAGCGTCGCACGGACCCGGGCCACCAACCGGGTGGCCAGCAGGGAGTGCCCGCCGAGGTCGAAGAAGTCGTCGTCGACGCCGACCCCGGGCAGGCCCAGCACCTCGGCGAACAGTCCGGCCAGCACCTGTTCCTGAGGAGTGTGCGCTGCCCGGCCGGCCTGCGTCGCGGTGGACTCGGGCTCGGGCAGGGCGCGCCGGTCCACCTTGCCGCTGGCGTTCAACGGCAGGGCGTCGAGGGAGACGAACGCGGCGGGCACCATGTAGTCCGGCAGGCGCTCGCGCAGGTGCGCCCGCAGGTCCTCCGGCCGAGGCGCCGCCCCGGTGGCGGGAACCAGGTAGGCGACCAGGCGGGTGTCCCGCGCCCGGTCCTGCCGGACGATCACGGCGGCCCGCGCGACCTGCGGGTGTTCCGCCAGTGCGGTCTCGATCTCGCCGAGTTCGATCCGGAAGCCGCGCACCTTGACCTGGTCGTCGGTACGGCCGAGGAACTCCAGGTTCCCCTCCGGGTTCCACCGCACCAGGTCACCGGTGCGGTACATCCGCCCTCCTTGCCCGCCTTCGGGCTGGGGGCACCTCCCAGCCGCCAGGCTGGGGGCGAGGGGCTCAGATCCACTCGGACCGAACGGGTCCGCCACGAACCGTCCCGCGGTCAGACCCGGCCGGTTCAGGTAGCCGCGCGCGAGGCCCGCACCGGCGAGGTACAGCTCACCCGGCACACCGGCGGGCACCGGCTGCAACGCGGCGTCGAGCACGTGCAGCCGGACGCCCCCGAGCGGCCGCCCGATCACCGGGCGCGCGCTCGACTCCACCGGCGCGTAGACCGAGTCCACCGTGCACTCGGCCGGCCCGTAGTAGTTCAGGGAGAACACCTCGCCGGCCGCCCGCAGCCGCTCCCACAGCTGCTCCGGAACGGCCTCACCACCCAACCCGACCATCGAGGGACGCCACCGCGGGTGGGTCAAGAGGCCGTGATCGACAAGGACTTGCAGGTAGGACGGGGTTCCGCCGACAGTGTCCAGCCCGGCCCGCGCGGCGTACTCGAGGTAGGCGTCCGGGTCGGTCCAGGTCGCCTCGTCCAGGACGTGCAGCTCGTGCCCGGCGAACAGGGCGAACAGTTGGTCGCAGGAGGCGTCGAACGACACGGACGTGGTCAGCCCGATCCGCATGCGCTCCTTGATCCGGAAGACCAGCGAGCGCTGGTCGGCGAACAGGTTGAACAGGCCGCCGTGCGTCACCACCACGCCCTTGGGCTTGCCGGTCGAACCGGAGGTGCAGATGACGTAGACCGGGTGGCCCGGGTCGACGGCCACCGCGGGGTCCGTCACCGGGCAGCCCGCGACCAGCTCGGCCGTCTCCGGGTCGTCGACCACCAGCCGACCGGCCGGACCGGCCGGCAGCCGATCCCGGGTACGGGTGTCGGTCACCACCATGACCGGCCGGGCGTCGTCGAGCATGTGCCCGATCCGCGCGGCCGGGTACTCCGGATCGACCGGGAGGTACGCCGCGCCCGTCTTCAGCACCGCGAGGATCGCCACCACCAGCTCGGCCGACCTCGGCAGCGCCACCGCCACCAACCGCTCCGGCCCCGCACCCCGCGCGATCAGCGCATGCGCCAACCGGTTCGCCCGCGCGTCCAACTCCGCGTACGTCAGCGACGCTTCCGGCGCGACAACCGCGAGGGCGTCCGGAGCCTGCCGGACCTGCTCACGGAACAGCTCCGGCAGGCTCCCGGTGAAGGCCTGGGCCGCCGGGCCGGTGCCCAGCGCCGTCAGCTCGGCGTGCTCCTCGGCGCTGAGCAGGCCGATCCGGCTGAGCCGCCGCCGCGGGTCGGCGACCGCGGCGCGGAGCAGCCGCTCCCACCTCCCGATCATCGTCTCGACGGTGGCCGGGTCGTAGAGGTCACTGGTGTACTCGACGAATACGTCGATCCCCTCCGGGGTGGGGGCACCTCCCGAGCCGCCAGGCCCAGGGGGACCGTCCTGCCCGTGCCGCTCCGACATGGTGAAGATCAGGTCGAGCTTGGCGGTGGTCGACGTCGACGGCACGTCCTCGACGCGCAGCCCGGGAGGCGCGAAGTCGGCCCGAGGAGCGTTCTGCAGCACCAGCATGACCTGGAACAACGGGTGGTGCGACAGCGACCGGGACGGGTTCAGGACCTCGACCAGGTACTCGAACGGCAGGTCCTGGTGGGCGTACCCGGCCAGCGCGGTGTCCCGGACCCGGCCCAGCAGCTCGGCGAAGGTCGGATCGCCCGAGGTGTCGGTACGGAACACCAGGGTGTTGACGAAGTAGCCGACCAGCTCGTCCTGCGCCTGGTCGGTCCGGCCCGCGACCGGGCTGCCCACCGGGATGTCGTCGCCGGCGCCGAGCTTGCTCAGCAACGCGGCAAGTCCTGCCTGGAGCACCATGAACAGACTGGTCCCGTGCTCACGGGCGAGCTCGCGCAGACCGCGGTGCAGCTCGGCGTCCAGCCCTGCACGCACGGAGCCGCCCCGGTGGGAGGCGACCGCCGGGCGGGTCCGGTCGGTGGGCAGCTGGATCTGCTCCGGCAGCCCGGCCAACTGCCGGGTCCAGTAGGCCGCCTGGCCCGCGAACAGGCTGTCCCGGTCGGTGGCGTCGCCGAGCAGTTCGTGCTGCCACAAGGTGTAGTCGGCGTACTGCACGGGCAGCGGCGCCCACTGCGGCTCCTCGCGCTGGCAGCGCGCCGCGTAGGCGGCGGTCAGGTCCTGCGTGAGCGGGCCCAACGACCAGCCGTCACCCGCGATGTGGTGCATGACCAGCAGCAGTACGTGCTCGTCCGGCGCGATCTCGAACAGCCCGGCGCGCAGCGGCAGATCGACCGCCAGGTCGAACGGACGGGCCTTCGCGGTCGTCAGCGCGCCCGGCAGCCCGTCCTCGGTGGTCCGGCTCACGTCCAGCCGCGGGCGGCCGGCCACGACGTCCAGCACCTGCTGGTACGGCACGCCGTCCACGGCCGGGAAGACGGTGCGCAGGCTCTCGTGCCGGGCCGCCACGTCCGCGACCGCGGCCTCCAGGGCCCGCCGGTCCAGATCTCCGGACAGCCGCCAGACCAGGGAGATGTGGTAGTTGGCGCTGGCGCCCTCCAGCTGGTGCAGGAACCACAGCCGGCGTTGCGCGAACGACAGCGGGATCACGTGGGGGCGCTCGCGCCGTGCCAGGGCGGCCTGCGCCGGTCCGGCCGCCGCCAGGGTGGCGGCCAGGGCAGCCGGGGTCGGCGCCTCGAACAGGGTACGCAGCGGCATCTCGACACCGAGGGTCGCGCGAATCCGGGCGGCCAGGCGGGTGGCGAGCAGGGAGTGCCCGCCGAGGTCGAAGAAGCCGTCCTCGACGCCGGCCGAGGCGACGCCCAGAACCTCGGCGAACAGCTCGCAGAGGACCTGCTCCTGCGGGGTGCGCGGCGCACGGCCGGCGGCCGTCGGGGCGAGGTCGGGGGCGGGCAGGGCCCGGCGGTCCAGCTTGCCGTTGGCGGTCAGCGGCAGCGCGTCCAGCAGGACGTACGCCGACGGCACCATGTGCTCCGGCAGCCGCTCGGTCAGGTACGCGCGCAGGTCCGCCGGGCGCGGTGTGGCACCGGCGGCCGGGACCAGGTAGGCGACCAGTCGGGTGTCGTCGGCACGGTCCTGCCGGGCCAGGACGGCCGCCTGGGCGACGCCGGGGAGCGCCGCCAGCGCCGCCTCGATCTCGCCGAGCTCGATCCGGAAGCCGCGCACCTTCACCTGCTGGTCGGCCCGGCCGACGAAGCTCAGGCTGCCTTCCGCAGCCCGGCGCACCACGTCGCCGCTGCGGTACATCCGGCTGCCCGCCGGCCCGTACGGGTCGGCGACGAAGCGCCCGGCGGTCAGGCCCGGCCGGTTCAGGTAGCCGCGCGCCAGCCCGGCGCCCGCCACGTACAGCTCGCCGGGCACGCCCGGGGCCACCGGCCGCAGGCCGTCGTCGAGCACGTACGTCCGCAGGTCCGGGAGGCCCGCGCCGATCTGGCCGGCTGCGGTGCCGGACCGGTCGAGCGCCGCGTACGTGACGTGCACGGTGGTCTCGGTGATGCCGTACATGTTGACCAGCCGGGGCGCGTCCTCCGGGTGCCGCTCGTACCAGCTCGCCAACCGGGCGTGCTCCAGTGCCTCACCGCCGAAGACCACCGTGCGCAGGGCGAGTTCACGCGGGTGCTCGGCTTCCGCCTGCATCAGCTGGTAGAAGGCGGACGGCGTCTGGTTGAGCACCGTCACCCGCTCGCGGGCGAGGAGCTCCAGGAACGCGCCGGGCGAGCGGCTGGTCTCATGGTCCACGATCACGAGACGGCCGCCGTGCAGCAGCGCGCCCCACAGCTCCCACACCGAGAAGTCGAAGGCGTAGGAGTGGAAGAGCGTCCAGACGTCCTCGGCGGTGAAGCCGAACAGCTCCTCCGTCGTCCGGAACAGCCGCACCACGTTGTGGTGCGGAACCACGACGCCCTTGGGGTTGCCGGTGGAGCCGGAGGTGTGGATGACGTAGGCGGCGTGGCCGGGATCGACGGTGACCCCCGGGTCCGTGTCCGGCAGCCCGTCCAGGTCGGCGGAGTCCAGCAGCAGCCGGTCCAGGTGGTCCGCCCCCGGCAGCTCGCCGATACCGCTCGTCGTGACGAGCAGCGCGGGCCGGGTGTCCTGGAGCAGGTAGGAGATCCGGGCCGCAGGGTACGCCGGGTCGATCGGCACGTAGGCGCCGCCGGCCTTGACCACCGCGAGCACCGCGACGACCAGGTCCGCCGAGCGCGGCAGGGCCAGGGCCACCAGCCGCTCCGGGCCCACGCCCCGGTCGATGAGCGCGTGCGCGAGCCGGTTGGCGCGGGTGTTCAACTCGCCGTAGGAAAGGGTTACTTCACCATCCGTGAGGGCGACGGCGGCCGGGTTGGTCCGGACCCGCCGCTCGAAGAGCGCGGTCAGGCTGCTGCACGGCGCGTCCTCCTCCTCGGTACGGGCCGGGAGCAGCGCGCGGAGTTCCTCGGCGGACAGCACGTCCACCCGGCCGATCCGTCGGCCGGGGTCGGCGACGACGGCGCGCAGCAGCCGCAGCCACCGGTCGACGATCCCCGCCACGGTGGCCTCGTCGAAGAGGTCGGTGCTGTACTCGACCACGCCCGACAGCCCCTCCGTACCCGGCTGTTCGGCCAGGATGAAGGTCAGGTCGCACTTGGCCGTACCGGTGTGCACCAGATCGGCCGTCACCCGCAGCCCCGGCAGGTCGAAGGCGCCGAGCGGGGCGTTCTGCAGGGCGAGCATGGTCTGGAAGAGCGGGTGGTGCGCCAGTGTCCGGGTCGGGTTCAGTGCCTCCACGAGATGCTCGAACGGCACGTCCTGGTGCGCGTACGCGGCCAGCGCGTCGGAACGCACCCGGCCCAGCAGTTCGGCGAACGACGGGTCGCCGGACAGGTCGGTGCGCAGCACGAGGGTGTTGACGAAGAATCCGACCAGGTCGTCCAGGGCCTCGTCGGTGCGTCCCGCGATCGGCGTGCCGATCGGTACGTCGGTGCCGGCGCCGAGCTTGCCGAGCAGGGCGGCCAGCCCGGCCTGGAGCACCATGAACAGGCTGGCGCCACCGTCGCGGGCGAGCGCGCGCAGGCCCTCGTGCAACTCGGCGTCGATCCGCACCGGCAGGTGGGCGCCCCGGTAGGACATCGCGGCCGGCCGGGGCCGGTCGAAGGGCAGCTCCACCTGGTCGGGCAGGTGCGCCAACTGCTCCCGCCAGTAGGCGAGCTGGCCGCTCAGCAGACTGTCCGGGTGAGCGCCGTCACCGAGCAGCTCCCGCTGCCAGAGGGCGTAGTCGGCGTACTGGACGGGCAGTTGGGCCCACTCGGGCTTCGCGCCCTCGGTACGGGCCGCGTAGGCGGTCCTCAGGTCCCGCAGGAGCGGGCCCGCCGACCAGCCGTCACCGGCGATGTGGTGCACCACCAGCAGCAGCACGTGCTCCTCGGTGCCGAGCCGGAAGAGCTCGGCACGCAGCGGCGGCTCCTCGGCGAGCTCGAAGCCGTGCCGCGCCGCCTCCGCCAGAAGGTCCGGCAGGTCGCGCTCGCCGGCCTCGGTGACCCGCAGCCGCGGCCGTGCCTCGTCTGCCTCCAGCACCCGCTGGCCCGGCACGCCGTCGACCACCGGGAAGACGGTGCGCAGGCTCTCGTGCCGCTCGACCACGTCCGCCAGGGCGGCGTCCAGGGCCCGCTGGTCCAGGTGTCCGGAAAGCCGCAGCGCCAGCGGGATGTTGTAGGTGGCGCTCGGTCCCTCCATCCGGTGCAGGAACCACAGCCGGCGCTGCGCGAAGGACAGCGGGACGGCCTCGGGCCGCTCGCGCCGCCCGAGCGCCGGGCGCGCCCGGCCGGCGATGTCCACCGCCGCGGCCAGTTCCGCCACCGTCGGCGCGTCGAACAGGTCGCGCAGCCCCAGCTCCACACCCAGCACCGACCGGGCCCGGGCGACCAGCCGGGTGGCCAGCAGGGAGTGCCCGCCGAGGTCGAAGAAGCTGTCGTCCAGCCCCGGCTCGGACACTCCGAGCACCTCTGCGAACAGGCCTGCGAGCAGGTGCTCGACCGCGGAGCGCGGAGCGCGGCCCGGCACGGCCGACTGCCGCTCGGGCGCTGGCAGGGCCCGCCGGTCGAGCTTGCCGTTCGGGGTCAGCGGCAGGACGTCCAGCACCATGAGCGCCGACGGCACCATGTGCTTGGGCAACCGCGCCCGGAGGTGTTCGCGCAGGGCGGTGTCGGTGACCGTGGCACCGGGCTCGGCGACGGCATAGGCGACCAGCCGGGGTTCGTCCTCGGTACGCACCACGGCGGCGGCCCGAGCGACCTGCGGGTGCTCGGCGAGGACGGCCTCGACTTCGCCGAGCTCCACCCGGAAGCCCCGGATCTTCACCTGGTCGTCCGTGCGCCCGAGGAACTCCAGGTTCTCGTCCGTGCCCCAGCGCACCAGGTCGCCGGTGCGGTACATCCTCGAACCACTCGGACCGAACGGGTCCGCCACGAACCGCCCGGCGGTCAGGCCCGGCCGGTT
>NZ_JBHWIO010000062.1:51725-54978 GCF_042732075.1 Kitasatospora sp. NPDC059812 | reverse complement strand
TGCGGCGCCCCCGCGCGGGCTCGACCCCCCGCCCCCCCCCCCCGGCGCCGGGCCGCCGCCGGGGCGGGGGGGCCCCCCCGCCGCTGTTCGACGTCACAGCCGGTGTCCTGACCGCCCGGATCACCGGCGCGCGAGTCGGTGTCCCAGCCGCCCGGATCACCGGCGCGCGAGATGGACGGTGAGGTCGGCCGCGACCTCGACCGTCTCGGGCAGCACCCGCGCGATCGCGTCGAAGGCCTCCCGCCGCCTCGGCGGCGGCAGTTGGAGGTACGCCGAGACGGTCGACAGGTGACCGAGGTAGTACGGGGCGCTCACCAGCAGGCGCCGCCGGATGACGGACTGCCGGACGTCACGGAACAGCCGGGACCGTTCCAACTCCGTGCCCGGCCACTGCAGTTCTTCCTCGGGAGCGGTCCCGTCCGGGGACGGGACGTCGTCGCTCTCCAGGAACGGCGCCCGGGCCGCCCGCACGACCTCCTCGACGGCCGGGTCGGCCAGCTGGAACGGCCCGCCGAGGTTGGCGAACACGCCCTCCGGCTCCAGCAGTTCGGCCACCCGCGACCACCGGCCCTCCGGGCGCGTCCAGTGCAGGGCCGCCGCCGCGTAGACCAGGTCGTACGTCCCGCCCGGCCGCAGGTCCTCGAACGCGGCCCGGACGGTCCGCACGTTCGGGGGCGCCGTCCTGCGCAGTTCGGCGAGCATGGCCGCGTCGGGCTCCGTCGCCGTGACGTCGACCCCGCGCCCGGCGAACAGCCGGGTCGCCTTGCCGGTGCCCGCACCGATCTCCAGGGCGGTCCGCACCGGCCGGCCCGCGTACGCCGCCACCGTGTCGAAGAGTTCGTCGGGGTACCCCGGCCGGAAACGTTCGTAGGCTTCGGCGATCGCGCCGAAGCTCAGTGCACGAGCAGACATGCCGAGCATCCTGACACGACCGCGGCGGGCCGTGCCCCGGGTTCTCCGCCGCCGCACCGCGCCCGGAGGAGTGGTGTGGGTCCGGAATCAGCCGGTTGTCGGTAATGAACGATTGTGTTCCCTATACCTCGGGGATACTGCCGGTGTCAGTGGACGGACCCGCCCCTCACCGTCGTTCGCTCCCGAGCCATTGGGGGACCTGCCATGGTCACCTCGCGCGCCCTGGCCCCGGCGCCGCCCGCACCCGCACGACGCGGCCAGCACCCGGGGACAGCTCTCACCGTCATCGCGGCCACCCAGCTCATGGTGGTCCTCGACGTCACGATCGTGAACATCGCCCTGCCGCACATCCAGCAGGCGCTGAGGTTCAACACCACCGACCTGTCCTGGGTCGTCAACGCCTACACCCTCACCTTCGGCGGGCTCCTGCTGCTGGGCGGGCGGATGGGCGACATCCTCGGGCGCCGGCGCGTGTTCGTCGCCGGGGTCCTGATCTTCAGCCTCGCCTCACTGCTCGGCGGCGTCGCGCAGTCCTCCGGCTGGCTGCTGGCCGCGCGCGCACTCCAGGGCCTGGGCGCGGCGATCGCCTCGCCGACCGCGCTCGCCCTGATCGCGACCAACTTCCCGGAGGGCCCGGCCCGCAACCGCGCCTTCGGCGTGTACTCGGCCGTCGCGGGGGCGGGCGGCGCCATCGGCCTGCTCGCCGGCGGGATATTGACCTCCTGGCTGTCCTGGCGGTGGGTGCTGTTCGTCAACGTGCCGATCGGCATCGCGATCGCGCTGCTGGCGCCGCTCTACATCAACGAGTCCGAACGGCACCCCGGACGTTTCGACCTGACCGGCGCGTTCGCCGCCACGGCGGGCATGGTCTCGCTGGTCTTCGGCTTCATCCGGGCCTCCGACCACGGCTGGACCGACCCCGTGACGCTCACCTCGTTCAGCCTCGCCGCGCTGCTGCTGGCGGCCTTCCTGTTCCACGAACGGCGGGCGCCGCAGCCGATCACCCCGCTGCACCTGTTCCGCGACCGCAACCGCTCCGGCGCCTACGGGCTGCTGCTCTGCGTGGCCGCGACCATGTTCAGCATCTTCTTCTTCATGACCCTGTTCGTGCAGGACGTCCTCGGGTTCAGCCCGCTGCGGGCCGGCCTCGCCTTCCTGCCGATCAGCGCCGCGAGCGTCGTCGCCGCCCAGTTCGCCGCCCGCAACCAGCTGCGGTACGGGCGCAGGCCGTTCCTGGTGGTGGGCTCGCTGCTGGTGGCGGGCGGGGCGTTCTGGTCCACCCGGCTCGACGCCCACAGCGGCTACCTGACCGGGGTCCTCGGCCCGACCCTGCTGTTCGGCCTCGGGATGGGCTCGATCTTCGTCCCGGCCACGCTGACGGTGGTCTCCCGGGTCGCCCCGCACGAGACCGGCGCGGCCACCGGCATGCTCAACACCACCCAGCAGGTGGGCGGCTCGCTGGGGCTGTCGATCCTGGTCACGGTCTACGGCGCGGCCGGCCGCACCGAGGCCGGCCGGCAGGTCGGCGCGTTCCTGTGGCAGGCCACCCCGCAGCAGGCGGCCCGGTTCCGGGCCACCGGAAAGCTGCCGGCGCCGTACTCCTCCGAGGTGCTGGCGCACGGCATCTCCAGGGCGTTCGACATGGGCCTGGCCTTCGCCGTGCTCGCGGCGCTGATCGCCCTGTTCGTCATCAGGGCCGACCGGGAGGCGCCGCCCGTCAGCCCTTCGGGGGACGGCACTTGACAGGGCGTCCGGACATCGCCGACAGTCCATCTTGCAATGGTTTTCATCTTCGATAACCAGACTCCGCGAAAGAGGACACCCATGTCGCTCGACGTCTCCCCCGCCCTCCTCGCCCAGGCCGAGCACGGCCGGGTCAACCAGGCCGACTTCCTCGACACCGTGCGCGCCTCCCTCCCCTACGCCTACCAGGTCGTCGCCGGGCTCAGCACCGAACTCGGCGCCACCGAGGACGAGTTCACCACCGACAACACCACGCCCACCGACGAGGAGCGCGCCCAGCTGCTGCGCGCGCTCGCCAGCAACGCCATCCGCGGCAGCCTGGAGGACCACTTCGGCGTCAAGCTCGCCTTCGTCAACTGCCACCGCGTCGGCGCCTTCCGCCCCGGCACCGAGGACGGCGACGCCTACCGCGAGTTCACCTCGCTGCACAACCAGATCCGCAACCAGAGCCCGGAGCTGCGCAGCTGCTGACCCACCCGGACGCGGGGCGGGGCCCCCCCCCCGGCCCGGGCGCCCCCCCCCCCCCCGGCGGGGGGGTGGGCGGGGGGGGGGGGGCCCCGGGGGGCGCCCGGGCCCCAGCCCCCCCGGCCCGGAGGGG
>NZ_JBHWIO010000062.1:0-51715 GCF_042732075.1 Kitasatospora sp. NPDC059812 | reverse complement strand
CCGCCCTACTACCCCGCCCACCACACCCCCGCCCCCCCCCCGCCCCGCCTGCGCCCCCCCCCACCCCCCCCCCGCGCCCCGCGCGCCCCCCCGCGGGGGGCGCCCCCCCCCCCCGCCCCGTACCGGGTCGGTATTGAGGGGGGATTGCGCCGTGTTGCGCGCCGATGTCCGATCCCGCGCCGATCTTGTGGGGACGCGAGCCGCCTGCGTACGTTCGACGGGCACCACCCGCCCGGCCCTCCCGGGGCCGCCTCACACCACCCGGAGCCACCCACCATGCCGCCGACCCCACGACCGCTGCGGAAACTCGGCTTCCTGACCATCGGACTGTTCGACGAGGCCGACCCGCGCCGGGGCCACGAGGCCACCCTCGACCTCATCACCCTCGGCGAGCAGCTCGGCTTCGACAGCGCCTGGCTGCGCCACCGCCACCTCCAGTACGGGATCTCCTCCCCCGTCGCCGTCCTCGCCGCCGCCTCCCAGCGCACCAGCCGCATCCACCTCGGCACCGCCGTCACCCCGCTCGGCTGGGAGAACCCGCTGCGCCTCGCCGAGGACCTCGCCACCGTCGACATCCTGTCCGGCGGCCGCCTCAACCCCGGCTTCAGCGTCGGCCCGCCCACCCACTACGACCGGGTCCGCGGCGCGCTCCACCCCGACACCGGCGAGCACGAGGACTTCGGGACCGGTCGCGCCGAGCGCCTCCTCGGCCTCGTCCGCGGCGAACCCGCCTCCGACTTCGCCGGCACCGAGGGCATCGAGGTGTACTCCCGCCGGGTCCAGCCGCACTCCCCCGGCCTCGCCTCCCGGCTCTGGTACGGCGCCGGCAGCCTGCGCTCCGCCCGCTGGGCCGGCGAGCACGGGCTCAACCTGCTCACCAGCAGCATCGTCAAGGCCGGGGAGCCCGGGGAGTCCGAGGACTTCGCCGAGATCCAGCGCACCCAGATCCGTGCCTTCCGCGCCCAGCACCCCGACGGCGAGCGCGCCCGCGTCTCCCAGGGCCTCGTCGTCATCCCCACCGACGGCGCCAGCCCCGAACAGCGCGCCAAGTACCAGGCGTACGCCCTCGCCCGCACCCCGCGCACCCTCGCCCCACAGGGCCCGGCCCGGATGGTGTTCGCGCCCGATCTGGTCGGCCCGTCCGAGGAGATCGCCGAGCGGCTGCACGCCCACGCCGGCTACCAGGAGGTCGACGAGGTCGCCTTCGCCCTGCCCTTCACCTTCGACCACCAGGACTACGTGCAGATCCTCACCGACCTCGCCACCCGCCTCGGCCCCGCCCTCGGCTGGCAGCCCTCGACCGGGCACGGCTGACCCGGCGTCCGGCCGCGCCGAGGGGCGCGGCGGCTCAGGGCCGGTCGGGGCCGCGGGTGGGCAGG
Organism: Kitasatospora sp. NPDC059812; assembly: GCF_042732075.1. Lineage (NCBI taxonomy): Bacteria > Bacillati > Actinomycetota > Actinomycetes > Kitasatosporales > Streptomycetaceae > Kitasatospora > Kitasatospora sp. NPDC059812. The sequence goes on along the minus strand of NZ_JBHWIO010000062.1, from coordinate 50,336 downwards.
GTCTGGCTGTAGACGACGCTCGTGGTCGTGCTGCCGAAGCCGGCCAGCTCGTCCACGAGCGTCTCCAGATGCTCCATGGAGGTCGCGGCGACCTTGAGGGTGTAGCAGTCGTCGCCGGTGGTGCGCAGGCACTCCAGGAGCTCCCGCCGCTCGGCGAGCAGCCGGCGCAGCGGCTCGTGCCGGTTGCCCGGGTACTTCAGCCGGACGACGGCGAGCACGGGGTAACCGACCTTGGCCAGGTCGACCACGGCGTGGTAGCCGGTGATGACGCCCAGCGCCTCCAGGTTCCGCACCCGTTCCGTGGTGGCGGACGAGCTGAGGTTCACCCGCCGCCCCAGCTCGCTGAGGGAGATCCGGGCCTCCCGTTGCAGCTGTCCGATGATCTGCCAGTCGACGTCGTCGAGATTCACGGCCATTGTGTGATTCTACCGGCAGAACCACGGCGGAGAGCGGTGATCACCGGGATGGTTCGGTTCCGTCCGCCATGATCACCGGGATAGCCTCGGTCCATGCAACTTGGCGTCAACGTACCGAACTTCGGGCCCGGGACGGACCCCGGCGTGCTGCGCGAATGGGCGCGGACCTCGGAGGGGCTCGGCTTCGACCTCCTCATGCTGTCGGACCATGTGACCATCACCCCGGACGTGGCCGTGCGGTACCCGGAGCCGTTCTACGAGCCGTTCACCACGCTGTCCTGGCTCGCCGGTCTCACCACGGACCTGCGGCTGGGCACGAGCGTGCTGATCCTGCCCTACCGGCACCCGCTGCTGACGGCCCGGCTGGCCGCCAACCTCAGCCGGCTCAGCGGCGGCCGGTTCGTCCTCGGGGTGGGCGTCGGCTGGGCGCGGCAGGAGTTCGACGCGCTCGGCGTGCCGTTCGCCGCGCGCGGCCGGCTGACCGACGAGTACCTGGGCGTGCTGCGGGACGCCTGGCGTCCGGAGACTCCGGGGGCGGAGATGGGGACGGGGGGCCACGCCGCCCCGACGCCCGTCTGGGTCGGCGGCCACAGCGAGGCGGCGATCCGGCGCGCGGTCAGGTTCGGCGATGCCTGGCACCCGCTGCGGCTCCCCCTGCCCCTGATGCGCTCCATCCTGGCGGAGCACTCGCTGCCGGGGTTCTCCCCCCGCATCGCCCTGCGGATCACCGAGGCGCCGGTCGACGATCCCGAGCGGCCCGCCGGGGTCGGCACCGTCGAGCAGGTCCTCGACGACCTCGACCAGCTGCGGCTGCTCGGCGCGGACACCGTCGTCCTCGACCCCTACCACGGCGATCCGGAGGAGACCCGTCGGCCCCGCGCGGCCTGGCAGGCGCTCACCACCGTGGCCACCCACTGGAAGGACCGATCGTGATCACCCCGGCCGACGAAACCCTCCTGCGGCGCGCCGTCGCCCTCGCGGCCCGGGCGGTCGCCCTGGGCGACGCACCGTACGGCTCCCTGCTGGCCGGCCCGGACGGCGCGATCCTCGCCGAGGCACACAACACGGTGCGGCGCGACGACGACATCACGGCCCACCCGGAGCTGAAGCTCGCCCGCTGGGCGGCCCGCGAACTCGACCCGGACCTGGCCGCCCGCACCACCCTCTACACCAGCTGCCAGCCCTGCGGCATGTGCGCCGGCGGCATCGTCCGCTCCGGCCTCGGCCGGGTGGTCTTCGCGCTCTCCACCGAGCAACTCGTCGAGCTCAACCCGCAGTCGGGCGCCTGGCCGACGGTGGCCCAGGACGGCCCGGCCCTGTTCGACGAGGCGCGCGCACCCCTCGACGCCTACTACCGGCCAGGCCGCTGACGTCGACGCGCCGGGCGGGCACTGGTCAGATGACTAAGCGCTTGCTTAGACTCGGGCCTCCAGTGCAGGCCCGCGCGCGCCCCCAGGAGACGTCATGACCGCGACCAACCGTCAGATCCGCCTCGCCCGTCGGCCGGTCGGGGAGGTGCGGGCGGAGGACTGGGCACACGGGTCGGAGCCGGTGGGGGCGGCCGGGCCCGGGGAGTTCGTGGGGCGGACGCGGTACGTGTCGCTCGACCCGGCGATGCGCGGGTGGCTGGACGACCGGCCGTCCTACCTGCCGCCGGTCGGGCTGGGCGAGGTGATGCGGGCCGGGTCCGTGGTCGAGGTCGTCGAGTCCGACCACCCGAAGTTCCGCGTCGGCGACCACGTGGTCGGCAGCTTCGGCGTCCAGGAGTACGTGGTCTCGGACGGCAACGGCGCACTGAAGGTCGACCCCGCGCTCGCGCCGCTGTCGACGTACCTCGGCGCGCTCGGCCTACCCGGGATGACCGCCTACTTCGGGCTGCTGGACGTCGGGGCGCTCAAGGAGGGCGAGACCGTGGTGGTCTCCGGCGCCGCCGGGGCCGTCGGCAGCCTGGTCGGGCAGATCGCCAGGATCAAGGGCTGCCGGGTGGTCGGCATCGCGGGCGGCCCCGAGAAGTGCGCGCTGCTCACCGGGGAACTGGGCTTCGACGCGGCGATCGACTACCACTCCGAGGACCTCCGCAAGGCGCTGCGCGACCACGCGCCCGACGGCATCGACGTGTACTTCGACAACGTCGGCGGGGACGTCCTGGACGCCGCGCTCACCCGGCTCGCGATGCACGCCCGGGTGGTGCTCTGCGGGGCGATCAGCCAGTACAACAACGAGACCGCCGTGCAGGGCCCGTCCAACTACCTGTCACTGCTGGTGCGGCGGGCCCGGATGGAGGGCTTCGTGGTGTTCGACTACGCGCCCCGCTACCCGGAGGCGGCCCGGGAGCTCGCGGGCTGGATCGCGGACGGCCGGATCAAGGTCAAGGAGCACGTGGTGGAGGGGACGGTGGACGACTTCCCGGCGGTCCTCGGGATGCTCTTCCGCGGGGAGAACACCGGCAAGCTGGTGCTGCGGCTGAGCTGATCCCGGCCCGGTGCGGCGGCGACGTGGTGTCCGCCGCCGCACCGGGGGCGTTCAGAGCAGGCGCTTGATCTCGCCGCGCGCCCGGTAGAAGCCGCCCGAGGCGGACTCCCGCACCTCGGCGACCAGGTACCGCGCCCCCGCGACCCGGACGTCCTTCGGGAACTGCACCCGCCGGCCCGGGTCGAAGCCCGCCGACACCACCCGCACCCGCAGCCGGGCGCCGTCCTGCACGCACTCGACCTCGATCCCGCCGCCGGGCAGGCCGCCGGTGCCGGTGACCACCGTCTCCAGGGCCGTGCCCGGCCGCACCGCCTCCCAGCCGGCGTTACGCACCTCGGCGGTGGCCGGCAGGGTCCCGGCCTCGGCCGCCCGGACGGCCTGCTCGCTCGCGTCCAGGCAGGCGAGCGAGCCGTCCGTGGTCACCAGGTAGAGCCGGCCGTCCCGGTACTGCATGCTGTACGCGGAGCCGCAGCCGGTGGCGAGCTTCCACAGCCGGGTGCCGTCGGCGGCGAAGCAGTACACCGAGGAGTGGTTGTCCCCGGCGAAGACGTACTCGCCGTCCGGGGAGGCCGCGCAGGAGAACACGGCGGCGTCGCAGCGGTAGGCGGCGACCTCGGAGCCGTCGGACTTGCGCAGCCGGTGCACCCAGCCGCGCCCGGTGCCGGCGAACACCTCGTCGGCCTCCTGCCAGCCGAACAGCACCTCGCCCTTGGTCGCGGTGTGCCACAGCTGGTCGCCGCCGCGCGCCGCGTAGCGGGCGACGCCGCGCGAGTGGCCGTGGTAGACGCCGTCCGCGTCGCAGCGCACCATCCAGCCGGAGCGGCCCTCGGCCTTGCGGCGCCACTGGAACTCGTCCTCGTGGTCGACGGTGGTCAGCCCGCCGCGTTCGTCGGCGACGCCGAGGACGCCGTCGTGGATGTCGAGCCAGAAGATGTCCACGTCCTCGGCTATCTCGTACGCCACCCGGGGGACCTTCCCACCCAGGTCGTACACCTTGCCGTCGTCGCAGCCCGCGTAGATCCACCAGTCGTCGGCGACGATGCACTTGACGCCGTCCGGCAGGCCGAACCGGGCGGTGACCTCGCCGTCGTGGGTGAGGGTGTAGACGTCGCCGCGCTCGTTGCCGACCCAGGCGTGCTCCTCGCCGACGAAGACGCCGAAAGCCGGCGAGCCGGAGCGGAACCGCCACAGCAGCGGCGCCTGGTTCGCCGTCGAACGGGTGCTGACGAGCTGCCGCCTGGTCACCGCCCGGCGCTGGCGCACGCCCTGGACGGCCGGCGCGTAGCCCTTGCGGACCTTCTCACCGATCTTCTTGGCCGCCGACGCGGCGGCCTTCTCGGCGCTCGGGAAGCTGGTCGACTTAGCCTGCCCCTCCTCGCCGATCCGCCCGTACCTGACCGTCACCGTACTGCCGACGAGCCGCACCTCGTAGAACTTGTGCGCGCTCCCTTCCTCCTCGGACAGTTCGAGGTAGGTGACCTGCTCTTCCACGGCGACGGACACGACGAAGTCCCCTTTCGGGTTTTCGGGCAACAGAGACGGGAGGCGAGGCGGGGCCTGTTCGCGGCCCCGCTCACCGACAACCCCCAACCTAGGGGGCGGCACTGACAGCGCGTCCCGCTGGGCTTGCCCGGAACCCCGCTTCCCACTTGTCGCCTCACGAACCATTCTTCCGCCGTACATCTGGCCGTCGCCCGCCGCGCACGGTAGGGATCGGGTGGCGTTGCTAGAACCGCAGCGCCCGAACTTTCTTGTCCGTGCTCAGACCGCCGGGCCACCAGCCCGAGCGGCCGTCAGGAGGAAGCTCATGCGGAGTACCCAGCGAGTCCGGCGCAGAGCGATGGCGGGGGCGTCCGCCGCAGCCGTGGTGGGGGCGCTGCTGGCGCTGCCCGGCGGCGTCGCCCAGGCGGCGTCACCCGACGTGGTGATCAGCCAGGTGTACGGCGGGGGCGGCAACTCCGGTGCCCCGTACGCCAACGACTTCATCGAGCTGTACAACCGCGGCACCGCGCCGGTGTCCGTCACCGGCTGGACGGTGCAGTACGCCTCGGCGGGCGGCACGTCCTGGGGGCGGACCACGCTGTCCGGCACGATCGCGCCGGGGCGTTTCCTCCTGGTGCAGGAGGCCGCCGGGGCCGGGACGGGCGCGGCACTGCCGACGCCGGACGCCACCGGGACCCTCAACCTGGCCGCGACCTCCGGCAAGGTCGCGCTGGTCACCAACGGCACGGCGCTGACCTGCGGTTCGGGCTGCGCGACGCAGCCCGGGGTGAAGGACCTGGTCGGCTACGGGTCGAGCGCCAGCTCCGCCGAGGGCTCGCCGACCGGCAACCTGTCCAACGCCACCGCCGCCCTGCGCGTCGGCGGCGGCGCCACCGACACCGACAACAACGCGGCGGACTTCACCATCGGCGCCCCAACGCCGCGCAACTCCGCCTCCACCGGCGGCGGCACCACCACCGGCGCCCGAATACACGACATCCAGGGCGCGGCCCGCACCTCCCCGCTCGCCGGCAGCGCCGTGAGCGCGGTGCCCGGCGTGGTCACCGCCGTCGGGCCCAACGGCTTCTGGTACCAGGACCCGCAGCCCGACAACGACCCCGGCACCAGCGAGGGCGTCTACGTCTACACCGCCGGCGCCCCCACCGTCGCCGTCGGCGACTCCGTCACGGTGAGCGCCACCGTCAGCCAGTACCGCCCCGGCGGCAGCGGCGGCACCACCAACCTGTCGATCACCGAACTCACCGCGCCCAGCGTCACGGTGATCGCCCACAACGCGCCGCTGCCCGCGCCCACCCTGGTCGGCCCCGGCGGGCGGGTGCCCCCGGCGGCGGTGATCTCCAGCGTCACCGGCGGGGACGTCGAGACCGCCGGGAACTACCAACCCGCCACCGACGGCATCGACTTCTGGGCCTCGCTGGAGGGCATGCGGGTCGAGATCGACAACGCGGCCGTGGTCGGCCCCAGCAACAAGTACGGCGACCTCCCCGTCGTGCCCCAGGGCAGCACCACCCGCACCAACCGGGGCGGCATCCTGCTCCAGGCGAACGACGGCAACCCGGAGCGGGTGACCCTGGCGAACGCGCTCGCGCCCACCCCGGCCGCCAACGTCGGCGACACCCTGACCGGCGCGACCGTCGGCGTGCTCGACTACTCCTTCGGCAACTTCAAGCTCCAGGTCACCGCGACCCCGGCAGTCACCTCCGGCAACCTCGCCCCCGAGGTCACCGCCGCCCCGACGGCCGGCCAGCTCGCCGCCGCCACCTTCAACGTGGAGAACCTCTCCCCCGCCGACCCGCAGAGCAAGTTCGACGGCCTCGCGGCGGGCATCGTCACCAACCTGCGCGCGCCCGACCTCGTCGCCCTGGAGGAGATCCAGGACAACAGCGGCCCCACCGACGACGGCACCACCGCCCCCGACCAGACCCTCGCCAAGCTCACCGCCGCCATCTCGGCGGCCGGCGGCCCGGCCTACTCCTACCGCCAGATCGACCCGGTGGACGGCCAGGACGGCGGCCAGCCCGGCGGCAACATCCGCCAGGTGTTCCTGTTCCGCACCGACCGCGGCCTGAGCTTCACCGACCGCCCCGGCGCCGGCTCCACCACCGCCGACTCGGTGGTCAACAACGGCGGCACGCCCCAACTCGCCTACTCCCCCGGCCGGATCGACCCGACCAACACGGCGTTCAACTCCAGCCGCAAGCCGCTCGCCGGCGAGTTCCGCTGGAACGGCAAGCCGGTCTTCGTGATCGCCAACCACTTCAACTCCAAGGGCGGGGACCAGCCCCTGTTCGGCCGCTACCAGCCGCCCGCGCACCCGTCCGAGACCCAGCGCCACAACCAGGCGACGGCGGTGAAGAGCTTCACCGACCAGATCCTGGCGGTGGACCCGAACGCGGCGGTCATCGTGCTCGGCGACCTCAACGACTTCGAGTTCTCGCAGACCGCCGACATCCTCACCGCCGGCGGCTCGCTGACCGACCTGCCGCGCACCCTGCCGCTGCCCGAGCGCTACACCTACGTGTACGAGGGCAACTCCCAGGTGCTGGACCACATCCTCATCTCCGGCGCACTGGCGGCGAAGCCGTACAGCTACGACATCGTGCACATCAACAGCGAGTTCAGCACCCAGCTGAGCGACCACGACCCGCAGGTCGTGCGGATCCCGCTGCCCTGACGCACGACACCGGCGCGGTGCCGGCCTCACCCCTGGCGGGGAGGCCGGCACCGCGTTCGCCGTTCAGCCTCCGGCCACGGCGGCCAGCAGGGCGCGCAGGGCCTCGTCGTCGCGGATGCCGGCGCCCGCGAAACAGCCCCCGACGATCCGGCGGTCGCGCCCGGCGAGATCGGCGAGGCGGCGGCGCTGACCGTCGTCCAGGGCGGTGGTGCCCAGGGCCGCCAGGGCCTCGCCCGCGCCCCGGAGGTCCGACCCGGTCTCGGCCGCGCGCAGGGCGGCCTCGACCAGGCGGCCGCGGTCGAGAGCGGCGCCGTCGGCCACCGCGAGGAGGGCCAGCACGGCGGCCGGGGCCTTCACCCGGTCGGCGAGCAGCCCGTCGAGCCTGGCGGTGAGCGGGCGGGCGGCCGGCCCCAGGAGGGCGGCGACGCGGGCCGCGCGGACGGCCGTCCGGTCGAACCACGCCCCGTCATCGGCGCGCCGCAGGACGCCGTCCAGGATCGGGACGACCTCGGCCGCGGCCCCGGTGATCCGCCACAGCGCGTCGGCCACCGCCAGGTCGGCCTCCAGCACCGGCGAGGTGTCGGGCACTGGAGAGGTGTCGGGCATCGGGGAGGTGTCGGGCACGCCTCCGGCGCTGAGCGCGGCGCGCAGGGCGGGGGCCAGCGGGAGGGCCTCGGGCCCCAGGCCGGCGGCGGCCCGGGCGGCCTCGGCGACCGCGTACGGGCCGGCCGCGAGCCGGTCGGCGAGTACCCCGAGCAGCGCCTCGGGATCGCCGGTGAGGTCGTACAGCGCCCGGGCCGCCGCGACGGAACCGGGCACCTCCCGCAGCGCGGCGGCGGCGCGGTCACGCTCCGCCGCCGGGCCGTCCACCGCGACGGCCGCGACGGCGGCCGCCGCCTCCGGGCGGTGCGGCAGCACCGCGCACAGCTCGGGCAGGGCCGGGGCGGCCGCGCGGCCCCACTGGCGCACCAGGCGGAACAGCTGGTGGTGCTCGTTGCCGCCGAGCTGCCCGGCCGTCAGCCGGGCGCGGACGGCGGCGAGCAGCTCGGGGTCGAAGGGGAACGGCGCGTCGGCGGGGGCCCGCTGGCCGGCCGCGGCCTCCAGCGCGCGCGGGCTCCGGCCCAGGGCACGGGCGAGCAGCGGGGCCGCCGTCCGGGGTGCGACCAGGACGAGCGCGGCCAGGGCCTCGTCGGCGGGCCCGTCCTCGGCCTGCGCGGCCCGGGCGGCCAGCCCCGGAGCGGCCTCGGCGGCGGCCGGGCCGAGGTTGCCGAGCAGGTGCACCACGTCGGGGTCGGCGACGAGCTGGGCGAGCGCCGGAAGCAGCCGCCGGGGCGCGCTGCGCGACAGCTGGCAGGCGTGGTCGGCCGCCCAGACGGCCTCGGCCCGCACCTCGGGGCGCTCGTCGCGCAGGGCCCGGTCGAGCAGGGCGTAGGCGGCGTCGCGGTCGGCGGGCGTCTCGCGCAGCAGCAGCTCCTCGGTGATCGCGCGCAACGGCTCCCGGCGGTCCAGGTCGTACCGGTCGGCGGCGACCGGGTCGGCGGGCAGCAGGGCGAGGACAGCGGCGTGGTGGGCGCCCGTCCACGGCTCGCCCGCGTCCAGCCCGGCGAGGACCGCGGCCAGGCGCAGCGGCGCCGGCGTGTCCTCGCCCAGCAGCGGCCCGGCCTCGGCGGCGGCCCCGGACCGGTCCAACCGGCCGAGGGCGGTGAGCAGTTCACCGCGGACGACAGGGTCGGCCTCGCTCGCCCAGCGGCGGCGCAGCGCGGACAGGGCGGGCTCGACGGCCCTGGTCTGGCCGACGGCCCAGGCGGCGGCCTGCCGGACGCCGGCGCTGCCGTCCGCCAGCAGCGGCAGCAGCAGCGGGAGTTGGCCGACGACGGCGGCCCGGACGGGGGCGGGCGGGCCCTCCCCGCCGCCACCCCGCTCCCCGTCCCACTCTCCTTCGCTCTCGCTCTCGGCCAACCCGCCGAGCAGGCCCAGGACTTCGACCGTCCCGCAACCGGCCGCCGCGATCCGGGCCAGATAGGGGACGGCGTCCGCGCTGGCGGTGTACACCGAGCCTTGGTGGAGGATGCACGAGTAGAGCTCGGCGAGCGCCTCGTCGGCCTGCTCGCCGCCGGCGGCGAGCGCGCGCAGCAGGCCGGGCAGGTCTTCGGCGGGTCCGTAGGCGTGCGACACGGATGCCCAGGGGTGGGCGTCGAGTCCGTCGAGGGCGTGGGCGAGGTCCATGGGCGGATCATCGCAGCCGCCACCGACAGTACTCAGGCGTCCCGTAGTGCTCAGGCGTCCCGGCGGGTCAGGCTGAGGGCGGCCAGGGTGAGGGCGACGGCGAGGTAGCCGGCGAGGGTGGCCAGACAGCCGGCCGCGCCGAGCCGGTCGGTGCCGCCCGCGGAGGCGACGGTACTGCCCAGGCCCTCGAAGACGCTCTGCAGGCCGAACCGGGTGGCACCGTCACCGAGCGGCGCCAGCAGCATTGGCGAGAGGAAGAACAGGCCGAACAGCACGGCGACGGCGCCCGCGGTGTGGCGCACCAGGAAGCCGAGCGCCAGGCCGAGCAGGGCGAAGACGGAGAGGAACACGCCGCAGCCGACGACCGCGCGCGCCACGCCCGGGTCGCCGAGCGACACGGCCAGGTGCTTCCCGGCCAGGGCCCGTTGGCCGAGCAGGAAGGTCAGGAACGCCAGCAGCTGCCCGAGCAGCGCCGACACCCCGCCGACCACCAGCGCCTTGGCCGCGAACACCTGGCCCCGCCGGGGCACGGCGGCCAGGGTGCTGCGGATCTGGCCGGTGGTGTACTCGCTGGAGGCGGCCAGGGTCCCCAGCGTGCCGATCGCCAGGACGGCGACGTAGAAGCCGCCGGAGAAGCCGTAGCGGACGGGGTCGAAGCGCTCGCGCTGGACGGCCGTCCAGACGTCCCAGTTGTCGGCGGCGCTGCCGTAGTCGATCAGGCCGATGAACAGGGCGGCGGCGAGCGCGACGACGGCGGTGAGCGGGGTCGCGCGGACGCTGCGCAGCTTGACCCACTCGCCGGCCAGTGCGCCTCGGGTGGTGGGGGCGGTCATGTGGTCCTCTTTCCGGACGTAGTGGTGGTGGCCGTCATGCAGTCCGCCTTCCGGACGGACCGGTGGTGGCGCGGTAGTCGACGGTCTCGCCGGTGGCGTCCAGGAACGCCTGCTCCAACGAGGCCTGCCGGACGGTGAGTTCGTGGACGCCGAGGCCGTGCGCCGCGGCCAGCTCGCCGATCGCCGCCGGTTCCAGGCCGCCGACGGCCAGTGCCCCGCCGGGCTCATCGGTGACCGGGGCGGCCCCGGCGGCGCGCAGCAGCCGGGCCAGTTCGGCCGGCCGGGCGCACCGGACCAGGACGTCGGTGCGCGCGTTCTCGGCGAGGAAGTCGGCGGTGGGGCGGTCCGCGACGAGCCGGCCGCGCCCGATGATCACCAGGTGGTCGGCGGTGACGGCCGTCTCGCTCATCAGGTGCGAGGAGAGCAGGACGGTCCGGCCCTCGGCGGCCAGGTCGCGCAGCAGGGTGCGGATCCAGTGCACGCCCTCCGGGTCGAGCCCGTTGACCGGTTCGTCGAGCAGTAGGACGGGCGGGTCGCCGAGCAGGGCGGCGGCGATGCCGAGGCGCTGCTTCATGCCGAGGGAGAACCGCCCGGCCTTGCGGCGGGTCGCCTGTTCCAGGCCGGTGCGGGCCAGCACCTCGCGGACCCGGGACGGCCCGATGCCGTTGGTGACGGCGATGCCGAGCAGGTGGTGATAGGCGGAGCGGGCGGGGTGGACGGCGCCGGCGTCGAGCATCGCCCCGACTTCCCGCAGCGGGTGGCGCAGGGCCGCGTACGGCCGGCCGTTGACGGTCGCCCGCCCGCTGGTCGGGGCGTCCAGGCCGAGGATCATCCGCAGCGTGGTGGACTTGCCCGAGCCGTTCGGCCCGAGGAAGCCGGTGACCTGTCCCGGCCGGACCGTGAAGGTCAGCCCGTCCACGGCGACGGCGCCGCCGTAGCGCTTGGTGAGGTCGCGTACCTCGATCATCGTGGTGCCTTTCCGGGTTTCCTGGTCGGCCGAGGGGGCCGACGCGGGCTCCACGCTCCCGCCCGGGCCCGGTGCGGGGCGTCCCGCCGTGGGGGGAGATCACGGCGTTCGGCGGGGCCGGCCTCTGCCCGTGGTCGTAGGCCCACAGGGCGATGCCGGGCGCGGGGGCCGCCGCTAGCCTGGGGAAATGCCCCGTGCTCCGCATCCGCCGGTGACCAGGAGGCTGCGCCCGGGCCACTGGGTCGCGGTCGACCTGGCGGTCTCGCTGGCCCTGACCGTGCTCACCTGGTTCCGGGTGCTGGACGCCTACCGGGTGTTCGACCCGCACCACCGCGGCTACCCGAAGCCGACGTCGGCGGAGCTGGTGACGGTGCTGGTGTGCGTGGTGGCGGTGGGCGCGGCCGCCGGGCTGCGCCGGCTCGCGCCGGTGGCCGCGGCCGGGGTGGTGTTCGCCGCCTGGGCGGTGGTGGTCGCGGTGGCCGGGCAGCTGACGATCGCCAACCTGGCCGGGTTCCTGGTGGTGGTCGCGGCGGCGATGGTCGTCTACCTGGTCGCGGCTGCCGGGCCGATGCGGCTGGGCCTCACCGTCCTGGCGTTCGGCCTGGTCGGGGCCGGGCTGAGCCGGTTCGGGTCGCGGGAGCTGTGGAACAACCTCGTGCTGTCCGCGCTGGAGGTCGTCACCGCGTGGGCGCTCGGCTGCGCGGTGGCCCGCTACCGGGCGTACGGCGCCGAGTTGCGCCGGCACCAGGTCGACCTGGCCACGGCGGAGCTGGCCGAGGAGCGGATCCGGCTGGCCCGGGAGCTGCACGACGTGATCGCGCACAGCATGAGCGTGGTCAACGTCCAGGCCGGGTACGGCCGTTTCGTGATCGGGCGGAATCCGGCGCAGGCCGAGCAGGCGCTGGCCGCGATCCAGGCGGTGAGCCGGGACGCGATGGTCGAGATGCGCGGCCTGCTGACCGTCCTGCGCGGCGCCGACGGGGCCGGGCTCGCGCCCGCGCCCCGGCTGGCCGATCTGGACCGGCTGGTGGCGAGCAGCGCCGAGGCCGGGGTGCGGGTGGAGCTGCGGGTGGGCGGCGTGGTCCGGGAGCTGTCCGACGGGGTCGAGCTGTCCGCGTTCCGGATCGTCCAGGAGGCGCTGACCAACGTGGTGAAGCACGCGCACGCGGCCGAGGCGCGGGTCGCCGTGGAGTTCGAGGAGGAGGCGCTGGTGCTGGAGGTGAGCGACGCCGGTCGCGGCGGGCCGGTCGGGGTCGGCGGGCACGGATTGGCGGGAATGGCCGAGCGGGTCGGGCTGTACGAGGGCCGGTTGGAGGCCGGGCCGCTGCCGGGCGGCGGGTTCCGGGTGCGCGCCGTGCTGCCGCTGGCCGACGCGGGCGGGCAGGAAACGTCGTGACGGGAGACGCCGCGAACGGGGCACCCGCCGGCCCACCGATCCGGGTCGTGGTGGCCGACGACCAGACCCTGGTACGGGCGGGCCTGGCCGGGATCGTGGCCGCCGCCGACGGCTTCGAGGTGGTGGGCGAGGCCGCCGACGGGGCGCAGGCCGTCCGGCTGGCCCGCGCCGGGCAGCCGGACGTGGTGCTGATGGACATCCGGATGCCGGGCACAGACGGCCTGGCGGCCACCCGGCAGATCACCGCCGAGAGCGCCGTGCGGATCCTGATCCTCACCACCTTCGACCTCGACGAGTACATCTACGGCGCGCTGCGCGCGGGGGCGTCCGGCTTCCTGCTGAAGTCGACCCCGCCCGAGGAACTGCTGGCCGCGATCCGGGTGGTCGCCGCCGGGGAGGCGCTGCTGGCCCCGAGCGTCACCCGCCGGCTGATCCGCGAGTTCGCCGCCCGGCCCGCCGCCGAGCCGGCGACCGCCGCACCCGGCGGCGACGAGCGGGAGCGGGTCCTGCGCGCCGTCACCGGGCGGGAGTTGGAGGTGCTGACACTGATCGGCCGCGGGTTGACCAACGCCGAGATCGCCGAGCAGCTGTCCGTCAGCACCGGCACGGTCAAAACGCACGTCGGCCACCTGCTGGCCAAGCTCGCCGCCCGGGACCGCGTGCACCTGGTGATCACCGCCTACCGCGCAACCCTCGTCGAGTCCTGACGGCCGCCCGCCCCAGGAGCCCTGGGGCGGACCGTGGACGGGACATCTCCTCAGACCGGCCTCAGGCCAGCCGCAGGGTCAGCGCGAACTGGGGCAGCGCGAGGAGCAGCACGGCGGTTCCGACCTCGATCCAGCGGTACTTCGCCCGGATGATCGCACTGGTCCCGGCCAGCGAGGACAACAGCGCCCCCACCGGATCACCGCCCCCGCGCTCGAAGCCGCGGCGTAGCCGGTCCACCCCGGCACCCGGAGCGATGTGCCCGAAGTAGGCCGGGCTGGTCGGGGCCTGCCGCTCGCCCTTCCGGTACCGGGGGGCGAGGGCGGCCACGAAGCAGGCGACGGCCAGCAGCGCGCTCGCCACCGCGCTCCACCACAGGAACGGGACCGCCCAGGCCCGGGGCCCGGATCCGCCGCCGCTCCCGCCGCCCCCGCCCAGCGGGATGAACACCCCGAGGACCGCGCCGGTGAACGCCAGGAACACGGCGGCCTTGGCATCGGCCCGGGTGAGCTCCATGCTGTTGGCGGCCACCAGGCGCTCGATCGCCGCCACCGCCGACGGGCTCGGGGCGGCGCCCGAGGCGGCGGACGGTGTGGTCGGCACCCGGCCGCCGGGTATGCCGGCGGCGGTCACACCGGGCTCCCGTTCGCCACGCCGCCTGCCCAGCCGTTGGCCTGCGAGCGGATCTTGACGAACTCCGGCCCGGGGCCCTGCGGCCCGGGGCCGGGCACCCGGCGCCCGAGCGCGACCAACCGGTCGCGCAGCATCCGGGACAGCTCCTGCCTCTCCTGCTCGCTCAACTTGCCGAGCATCATCGCCAGTTGGTCCTGCCAGGTGGTCTCACCCCGGAGCAGGTCGGCGTGGCCGACCGCCCAGTCCAGGACCTCCCGGACCTGGTCCGGGTGTCTGGCCAGCCAGAGTGCCGCGAGCGACACCGGGCCCTCCTGAACGGCCCGGCGGCAGAACGCGTACTCGTCCTCGCTCTTGTCCATCCAGTTGTAGGGCACGTCGGCCCCGTCCGGCTCCCCGAGCCGCAGTTCGGCGTCGTGCTCCCGGGCGGACACGTCCGTGACGCGGTAGCCGAGGCCGCAGTGCGGCAGGAGGTGGGGCGTCGCGAGGTAGTGCATCAGCTCGGCCTCGGTCAGCCCGTGCCCGGCGGTGGCGAACTGCTCCTTGAGCTGGCGCAGACGCTGTTCGAGGTCCTTGCGGACCGGCAGCCAGCCCCGCACGGTCCGCGCCCGCACGACGTTCACGGCGTCGTGCACCCACCACAGGACGTGGACATCCACCGACTTCGTGCCGTACGGGGTCGACAGGCCGACCGCCCGCGTCCCGGACCGCTCGTCGAGCTCGACCAGGTAGGCCTCGTCGAATCCGCGCAGGCCCGTCCGGACCGCCACCGGGCCCTCCAGGTCCGGGTCCTCATCGGCGCGGGCGCGGCGGCGGTGCCCCACCTGGTGGTAGAGCCCGTCCCGGTCCAGCAGGACGAGCGCGCGGTCGCGTCGCCCGGACCAGCGGTGGCGCAGGATCTCCCGCCACGGCGCCTGGGTGGCGCGGGCGTAGACGGGCGGGTCGCTGTCGGCGGTCATCGGGCTCCTCCATCGGCAGGGGCGGGCCGGTACGGCTGCGGTTCGCCCCGGCGCCAGGCGTCCAGGGCGTGCTGGGCGATGTGCCGTCCGGCCAGGTCGGGGTTGTCGTCGGCGTCGATCTCGACGAACAGGCGCAGTTCACCGAGGCTCATCTCCTGGGCGAGCGCGGTCAGCAGCGTCTCCACGGCGGCGCGCAGCGGTTCGTTCCAGACCGCCGAGGCGCACCAGGAGAGCAGTGCGCTGCGGGTCTCGTCGAAGAGGCCGTCGTCGTTGAGCGATCGCCGGATGAAGGTGATCACGATGTCGGCGAGCTCGCCGTCGGTGAGCAGCTGGTCCTGGAGCCAGGACGGATTCCACAGCAGAGCAGGGAAGACCTGGAGCGAGAGTTCGGCGTCGGACTCGGAACGGTCTGCCCAGGCCGCAAGATGGCGCAGGACCAGCGCCTGGCTTCCTGCCGCGAACAACGCCTGCAGTGCCCGCCGGACGGCTGCCGCGACCCTCGACTCGTCGCCCTCCCGCCCCTGGTAGCAGCGCCGCAGGAGCGACATCGCGAACTCCGGCCGGGACACCCCATAGTCCCTTCCACAAGCGTCGGCGGCCGTGGATCGCAGCCGCCAGCTGCGTGCGTAGCTCCAATCCGTGAGTCGGTACTTCACCTCACTGGCCAATACCGGGTCCTGCCCCGCGATACTCAGGGCGAAGGCGGCCGCACTCCGGCTCTGCCCGCGCTCCGACTTGGCCAGGTCGGCGATGTGTTTCAAGGCGCTCCGACCGCCACCCCAGCTGGCCGCCAGACCAACCACACGCCCCAAGGGCACGGCCAGCTCGGGGGCCTTTTCGGGAACCGTGTCCATCCAATCGGTCAGCAGCCTGGACAACTCGCCGTACTGCCGCCAGACGTGCCGCAGCACCGTCTCGGCCTGGCGGTGCCGGGTGAAGCGCACCGGCTCCACCGTGTAGGTGTAGCGGGAGGTCGCCCGGATCTCGCCGGGCGCGCACTCGGCCCGGACGGTCGCCAGGAGTTCGTCCAGCGACCGCCGGAAGACGAAGCGCGGGTTCGGGCGGGGGGCCTCCCGGCTCACCACGCCGCTCTGGCCGTCGTCACCACCTGTCGGCAGGACGGAGTCGAGACGGCCGTCGGCCAGCTTGAGCAGCCGGTCGGCCTCGTCCCGGACGATCCGGTGGTCGAGTCCTTCGAAGACGCTGGTCGCCAGCAGGAACGCGAGTCCGTCCGGGTCGTCGTGCAGCTTCTTCAGCAGGTCGGGGACCTCCTTCTCGGCGAGGAAGCTGAGCCGCCTGCGGAGATCGGCGAGGTCGGGTCCCTCATCGCCGGCCCTGGCCACCTCGGCGACCAGTTCGGCGACCTGGGCGGGGACCAGTTCCGACGCCAGGAGGTCGTCCAGCCCCGGCCGCAACCGCTCCAGCAGGTGCCGGCGCCGGTCGGGGTCGGGGACGGCGGCCTTCAGCCGGGCCTCGAAGACCGCGCCGGGTGGCGGAGGCACGCAGCGCACCGGGGTGAGGTCCAGGTCGCGGGCGAGGCTGCGGAGCAGGTCCGGGTCGTGCGGCAGCATGACCACCATGCGCGCCCTCGCATCCGCCAGCAGGCGGCGGAGGTTGGCGACCACCGCCGGGCCCAGCCGGAGGGTGGGCAGCAGGCCGTGCACCAGGTACCCGCGGGCCTCGGCGTCGCGGGGGCGCCAGGTGGACAGGTCCTCGTCGCTGTCGAGCGCGCGCAGCTTCACGCTGTGCCCGCTGTGCTGGGACAGCAGGTTGAGGGCCGCGGTGCGGCGCCCGGTGCCGGGCTCGCCCGCCAGGAACAGCAGGCCGGTGTCCAGCTGCCGCAGTGCCGAGGGGAACCACTCGGGCTGGGCGAAGCCGGCCCGTGCCTCCAGGATCTCCAGTGCGGAGATCGGGCCTTCGTGCGCCTCCACGTGTGGGCCGCCCGGGGCGGACGTCGCGCCGACGTTCTCGACGCGCTGGTCCCCGTGCACCGCGCCGGTGTTGATGTTGCCGTTCGGGGCGTAGATGACATAGCGCCGGCCGGGAAAGTCCCGGTCGAGGTCGGCCAAGTCGTCGACGTCGTCCGGATCCGCATACCCGGACGCGGTCTCGTCCCGGTCGGGCGCCGGGTCGTCGGTGCCGCTGCCGGACGGACCAGCGGCAGAAGCCCGGTCCTCGGCGCTCACCGGCGGCGCCCCTTCTTGTCACCGTGGAAGGTGTCGCCCTGGTTGCCGTGGACCGTATCGGCCTTGTGGCCCGCCACGTAGTCGCCCCCGAAGGAGTCGCCGCGCACAAAGTCGCGCCCGGCGTAGTCGCCGCGCACCTTGGTGACCTGCTGGCCGCCCTCCACGTTGGTGACGTGCTGGCTGCCGTGCACCGTACCGTTGTTGATGTTTCCGCGGTCGGCCTGGTAGCTCACCGGCCCGCCTCCCGCGCGGCCGCCGTCCGCCTGCCCGGCCGAGGGCTCCGCCGCCGCGGCCTGCGCCCGCTCGTGCTCCCCGACCACGGCGTCGCCCAGGATGCGGCGGTCGTAGAGGTTCCCTGAGGGAGCGGGCACGTACAGCCAGGCCCGCTGGTCGAACTGCTTGCCCTCTACGGTGGCCGGCACCTCGATGAAGTGGTCGGGGTGGCGGCCGGTGAATCCGCCCGCCACCGCGTCCTGGTAGCAGCGGTCGGACAGGATGGCGGCGACCTGGGTGATGCTCTCGTTGGAGGCGGCCAGCATGGCCTTCACCGGGCGGGAGTCGAGCAGGCGGTGGGTGTCGTTGCGGGGCGTGCCGTTGCCATCGAACTCGCCGCCGGAGTCGGGCAGCGGCCCGATGTGGAGGCTGACCCGCAGCCGGATCCGCACCGTCCCGACCGAGTGCACGTTGAACTCGGTCAGCACCTCCTGGAGGGTGTGCAGCCACGGGTGGATCAGGAACGGCATCCACGCGGGGTCGAAGCCGAAGACGTAGCCGTCGCCGGTGGAGGCGGGGAACCGGCGGCCGTGCCAGACCTCGGCGAGCCCGGCGCGCTCGAAGGACCACTGGAGGACCTTCGGGACGGCCTGGCTGATCATGCCGTGCTCGATGGCCGGGTAGCCGGTGAAGTCCTTGGCGTCGACTGCCACGATGCCCCGGTACGGCGGCAGCTGGCGGCTCCGGCTGTAGGGCAGGGCGCTGGCCTCGGGCATCGGCTGGTCGGACTGCGACATCTGTGCTCCTTGTGGTTCCCGTGCGGACCGTGTGCCCCAAGCTTCGCGAGCGCACGCCGTACGGTGTGCTCGCTCAGTGCGGAAACCTGGTGACGCCCGTCACACGAACTGACGTGGCGTCAGTCGCGCGGGCTCCTCCGGACGAACCGGCGCCACGTCAGTCACGCGCCCCGCCGGCCACCCGCCGGAGCGCGGACAGGTCGCCGATGACGATCGACTTCCGTCCGGCGTGGACCTGGTGGGAGCCGAGTTCGGCCAGGCCCGCGGTGACGGTGTTCCGGGACACCCCGAGGTGCTGGGCCAGTTCGTCACGGGTCAGGGCGAGTTCCGTGCGCCGACCCGGCGGCCCCGCCGGGTCCGCGGAGACGTCGGCCAAAGCGGCCAGGGCGGCCGCCAGCCGGGCCACGATGTCGCCGCCGGTGCGGGCGAGGTCCGATTCCCGCAGCCTGCCCATGGCGTAGCGGACCATCACCGGGAACAGGCCCTGGTCCGTGACGAACCGCAGGAACGCGGCCTTGGTGAGGACCGCGACCGTGCAGTCCGAGATCGCCTCGACGCTCGCCGAACGGACCCCGTCGTCCAGCACGGCCACCTCGCCGAGCAGTTCACCGGGGCCGCGGAACGCCAGCAGCCTGACGTCTCCGGTGCGCTCCCGTCGGGTCACCTTCGCCACCCCGCTCAGCAGGGCGAGCACGTGCGTTCCGGGCTCCGCCTGGCGCAGCAGGGTGGCGCCGATCGGATGCCGGCGCTCGAAGGCCTCGGCCAGCATGCTCTTCCAGGTCGCGTCACCCATGAGTCGGCACAGGGTCTGGCCCAGGGGGTCTGCCGTTTGGCCGTGATCGTTCATGCGATGACCTTAGGAGCCGCCACGGCGGGAGCGCAGACGGATGCGGTCTCCCGCCGGAATTTCCCTTGGGCCGTCCGGTCGGGAATCGCGCAGGGGCGTCCCGTAGCACGAACTCGTCTTTCGGAACGGGGAATTGGCGAAGAAACCCTTCTCATGAGCGAATCCGGGGCGGGTTGGCGGTGCGGGCGGGGCGGGGCGAGAAGCCTGGTGGCGGGACGGCGGCCGGCCGGGGCTGAGACTGGTGTGCGAGATGTCCGGCATGTCCGGCACGGCGGGACAAGTCGGCTGTACAGCTGGATTCTTGAACTTCCGTCAGGATTGTCCTGAACTTGGCTATGCTGCATCACCATGCCTCCGGCGCCGGCCGTCGCCCGTCCCCGTACTGTTCCGATCGTTTGAGGATGCCGAGAATGCTTCGAGCTGGATCATCACCCGCCAGACGGCCGTCCGCGCCCCTGCTCGGGTGGCTGCTGCCCACCGCCGTGATGGCGGCGGCCGTGGCGGCCGCCGCGGCGGTGGTGTCCGCCGGGGTCCGTGCGGAGGTGCTCTGGTGCGGGGCGACGGGCACCGTGCTGGTGGCCGTGGTGGCCGCCGAGTCGGCCCGCCGGGGGCGTGCGCTGGCCGCGTTGCGGGAGCAGCACGCCCGGCAGGTGGGCGAGTTGCAGCGGCGGCTGGCCGGCCAGGAAGCCGAGGCGGTGCGGCTGGCGAAGGAGGAGCTGCCGAGGCTGGTGGCCCGGGTCCGGTACGGCGCGTCGATGGACAGCCTGGCCCGGTCGTACCAGGTGCGCGATCCGCTGGCCGCGCCGAAGTTCCGGGGCGCGCTGGAGTCGGTGGTGCGCGGGATCATCGTCGCCGTCGACGACGAGGTGAACCGGCGCGACTCCGCCGAGCGGGCCTTCGTCAACATCGCCCGCCGGGTGCAGGCGATCATCCACCGGCAGGCCAAGGACCTGCGCGAGATGGAGGACCGGCACGGCAACGACCCGGCGGTCTTCGACGACCTGCTGCGCCTGGACCACGGCAACGCGCTGACCGGCCGCCTCGCCGACAGCATCGCCGTCCTGTCCGGCGCCCGCCCCGGCCGTCAGTGGACCAGGCCGGTGGCGCTCTACAGCGTGCTGCGCGGCGGCATGTCGCGCATCCTGGAGTACCAGCGGGTGGACCTGCACCCGGTGGCCCAGGTTTCGGTGATCGGACCGGCCGTCGAGCCGCTGATCCACGCCGTCTCCGAACTGCTCGACAACGCCACCCGCTACTCGCCGCCGCACACCCATGTGCACCTGAGCGCCGCCGAGGTGCAGAGCGGCATAGCGATCGAGATCGAGGACGGCGGCCTCGGCCTGACCGACGAGGCCCGGATCCGCGCCGAGCGCAGTCTGCGCGAGGCCCAGGTCTCCAAGGACCTGGACGACCTCACCGAGTCGCCCCGGCTGGGCTTCGCGGTGGTCGGCCGGCTGTGCCAGGCGTACGGCTTCCAGATCTCGCTGCGCCGCTCCGCCTACGGCGGCGTCCGGGTCGTGCTGGTGGTGCCGCAGGAGTTGGTCACCACCGCGCCCCCGACCGGCCGGGCGCACGGGATCGGCGCGTTCTCCGGCCCCCGGCCGCTCCCGGCGAACCCTCCCAAGTCGGCGGCCCCGTCGCGGCCGTGGGGGGCGCGGGCGGCGACGACCGGCGTGGCGGGGCCGTCCGCCGGACCGTCCTTCGGGGCGTCCGGTCCGTGGGCGCCGAGCGGGCCGGGCCCGGGGGACGACGAGGTGGTGGTCACCGAGCGCACCGCGAACGGCCTGCCGCAGCGGCGGCGCCGCCCGCCGACCCCCCCGGCGGGCTACCCCGGCTCGGCCCGGACCGCCGGACAGTACGGCAACCCGGCCGCGGGGCCCGCCGCGGGCCCCGCCCCGGGGACGGGAGGGCGTCACGCCAAGGAGCCGGTGCAGCCCGGCCTCTGGCTGGAGGCGTTCACCGAGGGGATCAACGGCCATGGGCCGGCCGCGAGTTCGGCCGGTCAGACCAGTGAAGAGACGGCAGGGAAGGGCGAGCAGTGATTCCGCACCGCAGCAACATGGACTGGATCCTCAAGGACCTCGCGGACAGCGTGCCGTACATCCGCCACATCGTCGTACTCTCCGGCGACGGCCTCCGGATCGCCCAGCACGGCACCGATCCGGACACCGCCGACCGGCTCGCCGCCGCCTGCGCCGGGCTTCAGAGCCTGGCCGCGGCGGTGGGGCAGGAGTTCCCGCACGGCGACGGCTCGATGCGGCTGGTGGTGATCGAGGTGGACGGCGGCTTCTTCTACCTGATGGCGGCCGCCTCCCGCGCGTACCTCGCGGTGCTCGCCGACGAGGGGGTCGACGCCGGACTGGTGGGCCAGCAGATGCGCGACCTGGTCGCCCGGATCGGCGAGCACCTGGCCACTCCCCCGCGCAACCCCGAGGTGGTCGCGTGAACCGGCCGGAGCGGCGGGCGGTGCGCCGTCCCGGTCGCGACCGGGAGCGGGACCGCGACAGGGACCGCGACCGCCTGACCCGGCACCGCGGAGCGGGCACATGAACGAGCACAGCGAGGCGGGCACATGACGACGGCCGACCAGAACGGGTGGGACGGCCCCGACCCCGCCCGCCTGTACGTGATCACCCGCGGCCGCAGCGGCCCGGCCGGACCGGGCGTCTTCGACCTGGTCACCCTGATCGTCTCCCGCGCGGAGCCGACGCCCACCATGCAGCCCGAGCACGCGGCCATCCTGCGGCTGTGCCGCTCGCCGCTCTCGGTGGCGGAGGTCTCCGCCTACCTCGAACTGCCCACCAGCGTCGTCACCGTGCTGCTGGCGGACCTGCTCGACGACGGGCGGATCGAGGCCCGCGCCGCCGTCCCCAAGGCGGAACTTCCCGACCGTGCCCTGTTGGAGGCGGTGATCCATGGACTTCAAAGGCTCTGACACGGTGGTCGGGCCGGCCGCCTCGGACCTGCTGCCGGACTCCGTCGCGATGGCGGTCAAGGTGGTGATCGTGGGCGGCTTCGGCGTCGGCAAGACGACGCTGGTCGGCTCGGTCAGCGAGATCCGCCCGCTGACCACCGAGGAGACCATGACCCAGGCCGGGGTCGGCGTGGACGACCCCACCGGGGTCGAACGCAAGACCTCCACCACGGTGGCGATGGACTTCGGCCGGATCAGCATCAGCGACCAGCTCGTGCTGTACGTGTTCGGCACCCCCGGGCAGGAGCGGTTCTGGTTCCTCTGGAACGGCCTGTTCGAGGGCGCCCTGGGCGCGGTGGTGCTGGTGGACACCCGCCGGCTGGAGGTCAGCTTCGAGGTGATCGGGCGGCTGGAGGACCGCGGCGTGCCCTTCGTGGTGGCCGTCAACGACTTCCCGGAGGCGCCGGCGCACCCGGTCGACGAGCTGCGGGCCGCCCTCGACCTGCCGCCCGAGGTGCCGATCGTGGCCTGCGACGCGCGCAGCCGCGAGTCCAGCCGGGACACCCTGATGACCCTGATGCGGTACCTGTACGAGCTCGCGGCCCCGACCGCCCGCTGACCGGCCACCCGCTGACACCCCCCCCCGTCCGCCCCGCCGACCCCACCCGACCCCGGAGAGCCCGTGAGCACCCCGTTCCCCGACGATGCCGCCCCCACCCCGCCGCCCGGCTGCCCGGCCCACGGGCACGCCCTCGAACCGTTCGGCCCCGGCGGCGTCCGGCGCCTGTACGGGCCGGAGGCCGAGGCCGACCCGGCGGGCCTGTACGAGAAGCTGCGCGCCGAGCACGGCGAGGTGGCCCCGGTCCTGCTGCACGGGGACCTCCCGGCCTGGCTGATCCTCGGCCACGGCGCGAACATCACCGCGATGCGCTCGCCGTCCCTGTTCTCCCGCGACTCCCGCCTCTGGTCGGCGTTCCGCGACGGCGACGTCCCGATGGACTCCCCGCTGATGCCGGTGATCGCCTGGCAGCCGCTGTGCGTGTTCGCGGACGGCGAGGAGCACCGGCGGCTGCGCGGCGCCGTGCTGGACGGCCTGAACCGCTTCGACCGGCGCGGCGTGCGCCGCCACGTCCGGCGGTTCACCACCGAGCTGGTCCAGGTGGTCGGGCAGACCGGCCGGGCCGAGCTGGTCACCCAGTTCGCCGAGCACCTGCCGATGCTCGTCATGACCCAGCTGCTCGGCATGCCCGACGAGTACGGACCGCAGCTGGTGAACGCCGCCCGGGACCTGATGAAGGGCACCGAGACAGCCATCGCCAGCAACGAGTACGTGGTGGCGAGCCTGCGCCGGACGATGGCCGCCAAGCGCGAGGACCCGGGCGGCGACCTGGTCACCTGGCTGCTGGAGCACCCGGCCGGGCTGACCGACGACGAGGTGATGGAGCACCTGCGAGTGGTGCTGCTCGCCGCGAACGAGACCACCGTCAACCTGATCGCGGACACCCTGAAGATGGTACTCACCGACCCCCGGTTCCGCGCCCACCTGTCCGGCGGTCAGATGACCCTGGGCGAGGCGCTGGACCAGGTGCTGTGGGACTCCCCGCCGATGTCGCTGGTGGCCGGCCGCTGGGCGACCGTCGACACCGAGCTGGGCGGGCAGCAGATCAGGGCCGGTGACCTGCTGCTGCTCGGACTCGCGGCCGGCAACGTCGACCCGGTCGTCCGGCCCGACCTGGCCACCCCGCTGTACGGCAACCGCTCCCACCTCTCCTTCGGCGCCGGCCCGCACGAGTGCCCCGGCCAGGACATCGGGCGCTCCGTCGCCGAGGCCGGGATCGACATCCTGCTGACCCTCCTGCCGGACCTTCGGCTCGCCGTGCCGGAGGAGGAGCTGACCTGGACCTCCGCCTGGATCTCCCGGCACCTGGTGGAGCTGCCGGTGGAGTTCACCCCGCGCGAGATCGAGCCGCACCCCGACTCCAAGCCGGTCGACGCCCCGGACCCGGCGGCCGTCACCGCACCCGAACCCACGCCGGCGGTGGAGGAGGCGCAGGCGCAGGCGGTGGCGGAGGCACCGGCCGCCGTCCGGATCCCGGCGCAACGGCGCGGCTGGTGGCGGACGTTGACCGGCCTGTTCCGGCGCTGACGGCCCGTCGCTAGTGGCGGTCGGTGCGGGGCCGCTGCAGGGTGAAGGTGTCGACCGGGGTGAGGTCCCCGTGCGGGCCGTCGAAGGTGTAGTACGTCACCCGCATCCTGGTCAGACCGCCGCGCCGGTCGCCGGGGTCGACGTCGAAGGCCGCGAAGCCGTGGGTGTGCTGCCGGTCCTGGACGGCGGCCCACGGGGCGTCCTCGGTCAGCCACACGGACTGCCGGTACGGGGCCGGCGGGCGCGGCGCGTCCTCCAGGGCGACGACCACCCGGCCCTTGGGCTCCCCGAACAGGTCGTCCTGGGTGGTGGCGGCGTTGCCGCCGGCGCCGATGACCATGTGGACGGTGCCGCGGCTGGTGTCGACCGTGTGCAGGTCGGTGCCGGACGGCACCGGGGTGCGGGTGTCGTTGGGCAGGGTCCCGCGGACGGGGTGGGAGCGCTCGTAGTAGTGCTCGTGGCCGCTGACCACCAGGTCGACCCCGTAGGCGTCGAACAGCGGGCCCCAGGCCTCGCGGATGCCGAGGTCGCTGCCGGCGCCGTGCTGTGAGCTGGAGATCATCGGGTGGTGCATGCAGACCACGATCCAGTCGATCGCCCGGCTGCTCCGCGCCGACCGCAACTCGCGTTCCAGCCAGCGCTGCTGGGCCCCGCCGGAGTAGCCGCGCAGATAGTGGTCGCCGCTGTCCTGGATGGCCACGTCGTCGTTGGCCAGGCTGATGAAGCGCACCGAGCCGACCGTGAAGGCGTACCACATGCCCCGGGTCTCCGCGTCGTCGGCGGCCGCGGAGTCGGGCAGTTCGAAGTAGGTCTGGTAGCCGAGGGCGCCGATCGGGCCGTTGCCGGCCTCGTTCTCGCCGTTGCCGGCGCAGGGCATCCAGGGGCGCAGCCGGGCCGAGCGGCTGTTGTTGATGAACCAGTCGGCCCAGGTCAGCGTGCGGCTCTGGCCGTGCCGGCCGCTGTAGGAGGCGTAGCAGAGGTCTCCGTTGACCAGGTTGAACAGCGGGCCGACGCGTTCGACGGCGGCGACGATGTCGGCGGAGTGCGGGGTGCCGACCTGGCTGCTGGTGAACACCGGGTACTTGCCGAGCGGTGACGGCATGCCGTCGGGGAAGACCACCTGGCGGCGGAGGTTGGGGGTGGCCTGGTCCCCGAAGCTGGTGAAGGTGAAGGGCGCGCGGCCGCGCGGGGCGGTGGTGAAGGAGCCCGGCTCGGGGCTCGCACCGTCGTGGCCGGCGGTGTAGAGGTACGTGGTGGCGGGGCGCAGGCCGGTGAGGCGGGCGTGGTGGACGTACACCTCCTCCTTGCCGAGGGCGTCCCGGTAGGTGCGGGTCTGCGCCTCGACGACCCGGCCGAGGCCGCCGTCCGGTGAGCCGAGCCGGACCTGCGGGCGGCGCACGGACTGCGGGGTGATCCAGGAGACCGTCATGTCGGCGGACGGGTCGGTGCCGAACTGCAGGTGCAGCCCGCTCACGCTGGGCGCCCCGGTCCGGTGCGGGGTGGACTGGAGCAGCGGGCTCGCGGCGGGCCCCGCCGCCTCCTGGCCTGTCTCCGGGCTTGCCTCCGGGCCTGTCTCCGGGCCTGTCTCCGGGCCTGTCTCCGGGTCCGCCGCCGCGGCCGGTTGGGCGGCCGCACCGCCCGCGACCAGCGCGGCGCCGGCCGCGGATGTGCCCTTGAGAATGGACCTGCGTGCGATCGTCATGGAGCTCCGCCTGCCGAGTGGGGGTGTCGACCCGGAGCACTGTACAGACATGTGCATGCAGAAACGATCGATATGACGGACGGTCACCACCGGTACGACGGAGGGCATGCGTCGGCCCCGGCGGGGGTCGGGGGCTCCGCCGGGGCCGGGCGCAGGGGTCGGGCGCAGGGCCCGGGGGTCAGGCGCCGAGAATCAGGCGCCGGGGATCAGGGGCACTGCTTCCAGGCGAGGTGGTAGACGGTGTTGATGCTGCCGTCCGTCGAGTCCATGGTCATGAAGCTGGTGGTGCTGTTCGGGTCCGAGCTGCCGGCGCCGACCCGCAGTTCGGTGTTGATGTTGAAGTTGCGCTCCTCGCCGCAGGGGGCGAAGACCAGGGCGGCGACGTCGACGGTGTCGGTCGCCTGCCAGTTATCGTCCTTGGGGCCGTTGAAGTGGTGGCTCAGCTGGGCGGTCGCAGGATCGCCCTGGAAGTAGTAGCTGGCCTGCTGGGTGCCGCTCGCACCCTTCTCCAGGTGGGCGAAGCCGCGGTAGTCGGCGGAGGCGATCGCGTAGGTGAAG
This sequence comes from Kitasatospora sp. NPDC059812, assembly GCF_042732075.1. Lineage (NCBI taxonomy): Bacteria > Bacillati > Actinomycetota > Actinomycetes > Kitasatosporales > Streptomycetaceae > Kitasatospora > Kitasatospora sp. NPDC059812. The sequence continues at coordinate 24,192 of NZ_JBHWIO010000062.1, read as the reverse complement.
CCCTGGGGGACGTGCACCCGCAGGTTGAGCTGACAGTTCTTCCGGAAGTCGGTCGGCTTCGAGCCGACCCCCACCTGGGCGAGGTAGCTGCTGTAGGTCACGGTAAAGGCGGTGTTGTCCGGGGAGACGGCCACGGCGGCCGTCCCCGCCGGGCAGCCGGAGCCGTTGACGGTCGCGACGTCGATGACGATCCGATCCGGCGGCGTCGGGAGCGCGCCGGCGCCGAGGGCCGGCGAGGCGAACAGGGTTGCGGCGATTCCGGTCGTGGCCAGTACACGGAGCAGCATGGGCTTCCCCTTCGATCGTCCACGGAGCCGGGGCCGGCGCGGTCACGTTCCGAGTGCGGTGACAGTCCGAGCGCGTTGGCGTTTCGAGCGCGACCCCGAAATTGACATGGCTATGTCACCACACTCGGGGCATCCGCGTACAGGGGGTGACGCACCTCCCGGGTGACCTGCGGGCGTGGGTCCGGCGGTCCGTCGACGGGGCCTCGCATAGTCGGATGGCCAGTCACACCTTCCGATCGTGAGACGAGCCGACGATGTTGCTGCCCCACCGCCGGACCGCCACCGCGGCCCTCGCCCTGTTCCTCGCCCTCCCGGGCTGCGGCGCCCCGGACACCGCCCCGCCGCCCGCCGCCACGGCGACCCCCACCGCAACCGGGCCGCGACCGTTCACCCTGGTCGCCACCGGGGACGTCCTGCCGCACACCGAGATCATCCAGCAGGCCAAGGAGGACGCCGGCGGGAGCGGATACGACTTCACCGCCATGCTCGCCGGCATCAAACCACTGGTCAGCGGCGCCGACCTGGCCATCTGCCACATGGAGACGGTCTACGGCGCCGACGGCGGACCGTACACCGGCTACCCGACCTTCAAGTCCCCGCCGCACGTCGCCCGGGCCCTCAAGGACACGGGCTACGCCTCCTGCGACACCGCCTCCAACCACACCCTCGACGACGGCCCCGCCGGGATCCGACGCACCCTCGACGCCATGGACGCCGTCGGCCTCGCCCACACCGGCTCCGCCCGGACGGCCGACGAGGCCGGCCGGCCCGCCCTGCTCCGGGCCGGCGGCGCCACCGTCGCCCACCTCGCCTACACGTACGGGACCAATGACATCGCGCCGCCCGAGGGCCAGCCCTGGGCGGTCAACCTGATCGACCGGGACCGGATCCTCGCCGACGCGCGCGCCGCCCGGGCGGACGGCGCGGACCTCGTGGTGGTCAGCGTCCACTGGGGCACCGAGTGGCAGGACGCGCCGAACGAGCAGCAGCTCACCCTCGCCCGCGAGTTGGCCGTCGAACCGGCGCCCGGACAACCCGACATCGACCTGATCCTCGGCACCCACGCCCATATCCCGCAGGCCTACGAGAAGATCGGCGACACCTGGACGGTCTACGGCCTCGGCGACCAGCTCGCCGGGCACATGTTCACCTACGACGGCGCCGAGGACCCGCGCGGCAACTGGAGCTCCCTCGCCCGTTTCACCGTCACCCCGCCCGCCCGGCCGGGGCTGCGCTGGACGGTGAGCCGCGCCGAGTTCGTCCCGCAGATCACCGACCTCGGGCCGCCCTACCGGGTGCTCGACCTGCGCGAGGCCGTCCGCCGCAACCCTGGCCGCGCCGACTACGCCCGCGCCCTGGAGCACATCCGCTCGGTGGTGCTCAGCCGGGACGCGGGCGCGGCGGGGCTCACCATGGCGCCGTAAGGCCGTTAAGCCGTAGGGCAGTTAAGCCGTTGGGCAGTTAAGCCGCAAGGCCGTTACGGCTTGCGGCCCAGCCCCGCGTAGGCCGCCACCTCGTGGTCGCCGAGCACCGGGCCCTCGCCCAGCTCCGGGTGCCAGCGGTTGATCAGCACCACGCCCGGGTCGTCCAGTTCCAGCCCGGCGAAGAAGCGCTCGACGCCCGCACGGGGGCGCAGGTGGTTCTCGATTCCGGCCTCCGAGTAGCGGCGGGAGCCGATCGCGACCAGGTCGGGAATCGAGTCGGCGGTGCCGGCGGTCAGCGCGAGGAAGCTGCCGGAGGGCAGGGCGTCGACCAGCGTGCGGACCGGCGGGTGCGCGGCCTCGTCGGAGAGGAAGTGCACGATGTTGATCAGCGTCAGCGCGATCGGCCGGTCGAGGTCCAGGGTGGCGGCCACCGCGGGATCGGCGAGGAACCTCCCCGGCTCGCGCAGGTCGCCCTCGACGTAGGCGGTGCGGCCCTCGGGGGTGCTGGTGAGCAGCGCGCGCGAGTGGGCGAGCACGATCGGGTCGTTGTCGACGTACACCACCCGGCAGGACGGGTCGACGGCCTGGACGACCTCGTGCAGGTTGGGCGTGGTGGGGATGCCGGTGCCGACGTCCAGGAACTGGCGGACGCCGTGCACCTCGACCAGCCGGCGGACCATCCGGTGCATCACCGCGCGGGCCTCGACGGTGGCGGCGCGCGAGCCGGGCCACTCCCCGAGGATGCGGTCGCCGACCTCGCGGTCCACCGGGAAGTTGGTCTTGCCGCCGAGCAGGTAGTCGTAGACCCGGGCCGGGTGCGCGCGGTCGGTGCGCAGGTCCACCTGCGGCGCCTCCTCGAACCGGACCCCGGTCAGCCAGCCGTCCGGACCGCTGTTCTCCATGTCTTGCCCTTCCGCACGTTCGTTCCCGTCCCACTCAACCACAGGAGGTGATCGAACGTCAGCCGCTTTGGGACGGTACCCGACCGCTGCGCGCCTTGACCGCCGGAGCCCCCACGGCGGCGACGAAGGACGGCACCCGCAGGGCGGTGACGAGGCCGAGCGCCGGGCCCAGCGTGCAGAGGGTGACGTAGCCGGGGATCAGGCCGAGCCGGTGGTGGTCGTGCAGCCACTCGGCGAGCAGCGGGAAGGAGCCGCCGAACGCGGCGATGGTGGCCGCGTTGACCACGCCGAGGCCGAGGGCGCGGACCTCCGTCGGGAACAGCAGGCCGGTGAAGACGTTGAGCGTCCCGAGTACCGTCGCCACCAGCATCCCCAGCAGCACGGCGACGAGCTGGAACGGCAGCCAGCCCTGCCGCAGCCCGATCAGCAGGACCGGGACCAGCAGCACCGGCAGCGCGAACCCGGCCCGGGCCACCGGCAGCAGGCCGAAGCGGTCGGCGGCGGCGCCGCTGAGCAGCATGGTGGCCAGCACCACCGCGAGCACCACGGTCATGAAGGAGGTCGCCTCCTCCCGGTCGACCACCCCGTAGGCGGCGGCGTACTGCGGCAGGTAGACCAGGGCGAAGTAGTAACCGACCGTCCCGCCCAGGGTGTTGAGGAAGACGGTGAGCACCGCCCAGCGGTGCTCGCGCAGCACCCGCAGGAACGGCGGGCGGGCACCCGTCGACTCCGCCCGGGCGCGGCGGAACTCCGCGCTCTCCGGGGCCGCCCGGCGCACCCAGACGGCGGCCAGCCCGAGCAGCGCCGCGACCACGAAGGCCCAGCGCCAACCACCGTTGGTCACACCGGACTTGCCGAGGGTGTGCAGCAGCAGCGCGAGCACCCCGTAGGAGAGCAGCGAGCCGACGATGATCCCGCCGTAGGAGACCGAGCTGAACGCGAAGCGGTGCCGGGGCGGGGCCGTCTCGGTCACGTACGCGGCGACGCTGGGCGCCTCCCCGCCGAAGGCCAGCCCCTGCACCACCCGTGCGGCGACGGCCAGGACCGCCGCCCAGGCGCCGATCGTCCGCTGGTCCGGCAGCATGGCGATTCCGAGGCTGGCGGCGGCGATCACGGACATGCCGAGGGTCAGGGCGAAGCGCCGCCCCCGGGTGTCGCTGAGCCGCCCGATCAGGTACGAGCCGACCGGCCGGGCGACGAACCCGACCGCGAAGGTCGCGTACGCCCCGAGCAGGCCGCTGACCCCGCCCTTGCCGTGCCCGAAGAGGTCCGCCGCGAAGTACGGGGCGAGGACGGCGTAGATGTTCCAGTCGAAGGACTCGACCACCGAGCCCACCGTGGCGGCGGCCAACTCCCGTCGCCTCCGGCCGGCTTGCGGCTCCTCGGGCGGCGGGGTGGTTCCGGTCCGATCTGTCATGGCCTCAGCATGGCACCGATCAGGGTGCCGCGGTATCGGACGCGGCGAGGTCCGCCGCCCCCGGCGGGCCGGTGCTACCGGCCGGGGTGGTGCTACCGGCCGGGGTGGTGGACGAAGCGGTAGGTCTCGCGGTCCAGTTCGGTGACCTCCACGCCGATCACGGCGGGCACGTCGAGGCGGGCCTGAAGCGCGGCGAGCACCCGGGCCGTCAGCTCGGCACGCTGCGCGGTGCTGCGGCCGGCCAGGATCTTGATCTCCACCAGCACCACCGCGCGCCCGTCCGCCCCGTCGCCGACCACGTGGCGCCCGGCCGGGCGGAACAGCGTCTTGCAGTCCGCCACGGTGGTGTCGATCACCTCGGCGATCAGCCGGTGGACCTCCTCGGCGAAGCCCGCCTGGTCGAGGGCGAGGCCGGCGGAGTGGTCGACCAGGATCTGCGGCACGGAGACCTCCCGGGAGACGGAGCCTCGCGGGGCTCCTCGGACAGTGCCGCGACGCTACCGTGTGCGGCCGCGCAGCCCTCGGGCAGGGCGCTCACCGAGGTGTGACACGGCGACGGCGCGGCGCTCCCGGTCCCCCGTTGCGCCGGGGGTACCGGGAGCCCTGGAGCGTGAACAGCGTGGTCAGCAGCCGAAGTTGATCAGTCGGAAGGTCACGTAGTGGTCGCCGGTGTAGTAGTCCTCGCGGGTGCGCTGGCCGGTGACGACCCGGCGGGTGCCGCGGGTCGGCGAGCCAGGCGTCACCACGGTGTACTCGTGGTAGTAGCCGTAGGACTGGCTCGGCAGCACGCGCTCCTTGTTCTGGAACACCACGCCGTCCTGGCTGTACGGGAAGGGCCCGCCGGAGGCGATCAGGTTGAGCGTGGTGCGCGCCTGCGACGGCAGGGCGGACAGGCACACCGAGCCGCTCACCGCGGCGTGCGCCTCGGTGGCGACCGCGACGGGCGCGAGGGTCATCAGGGCGACGGCGGTGACGGCGGCGGCGCGGGACTTCCACGCGCGTAGAGTTCGGGTCATGACAACCAGCATGGCGACCGGCCCGGCCCGCCGAAAGCCCTGATCCAACTCTTCATCTCGGGTCAACTCGACGTACTCGCGGCAGACTTGACCTGGAAAGCAGCCGGGCCGGGCCCGCCCTACGCCGAGGCGAGCCGAGCCGAGCCGAGCCGAGGCCGGACACGCCTGCGCCACCGGGGCGTTCACCGCCCCGGTGGCGCGTCCGGCGTCTCGGCGTCAGCCCCGGGGCAGGGCCAGGGACTGGACGGCCGGCAGCTTGCGCCAGTCGCTGGAGACGATGCTGGCGTGCGCCCGGGCCAGTTGCTCGGTGCGGGCGCGGGCCTGCTCGGCCGTCGGGTCGGTGGCACTGATGGCGGGCGCCACGTTGTGCGCGTCCGTCATGACCAGCAGGTAGTGCGAGCGGTCGTACCACGCGGTGTCGACGCCGTTGAGGTACGTGGCGGCGTCGCCGTCGAAGACCACGAACCAGGGCCGGATCCCGGCGTCCGCGCCCGTGTACGCGCTGCGCGGGTCGCCGGTCTTGGCACCGTGCACGGCGGGGAACAGCTGGGCGTCGCCGATCCGGCCCGCGGCGGCGAGGTCGCGCAGGTGGCGGCCGTACTCGACATCGGTGTGCAGGGTGTCGAAGGGGTTGCTCTCCTCGACCGTCCCCGGGATCGCGTACAGCAGGACCTTTCCGGCCAGCGCCGCGCGGCTCGGCCAGTTGCCGGCCCGCACCGCCTCGTCCACGCCGGCGTACGAGCCGCCGCCCGGCTTGGCGAGCAGGTCGGCGGGGCGCAGCACGGCCGGGCCCAGGTGGGCGGCGATCAGCGTGTCCAGTTCCGTCGGCCCCATGCCGAGGTTGGCGGAGAAGCCCGCCTTCAGCTCCAGCTTGACGACCAGCGGGCCGGCGCCGGGGTGGGCGCCGAGCCAGACCCGGACGTCGTCGAGGCAGTTCTCCAGGTTCTTGTTGGCGCCGCCGCTGTAGAGCTGCGCCGGGGTGCTGGCGGCGGTGCAATTGTTGGAGTTGCCGAGCGGGTTGGAGTGGCTGACCTTCCACTCCTTGGTGACGATGTCCGTCCAGATGTCCAGCTCGATCATCCCGGTGCCGGTGTCGAGCCCCTGGGCGAGGTACGGGTAGGCGGCCGGGTCGTAGGTGTTGTGCAGGCCGACGGTGGTGGCCGAGCCGAACGGCAGGTCCGCCGGGCCGCTCGCGGCCGCGTCCTGCGCCGCGTCGGCGGTCGCCGGTATCAGGGCCGCGGCGGCGGCGAGCAGGCCGGCCGCCAGGATGGCGGCGGCGGTGCGGCGTACGGTCACAGGTACTGTCCCCCCAAGTGCGGATGTGCCTCCGGCCGCCCCTCCCGGACGGTCGGACGAAGCATCGCCCACCAGGGCGAGCTTCGGGTGAAGAAGACACGACAATAGCGTGACGGCTGTACCGCTCCCGCCCGGGTTAGCGTGGGCCGTCCAGCAGGCGCGGCCCGGTCCGCGCCGCAGCACCGAGCACCGGAGGAACTCCCGTGTCCCTGGTCCGCGTCCACAACTTCTCGATCTCGCTCGACGGCTACGGAACGGGCGAGGGGCAGAGCCTCGACTCGCCGTTCGGTCACGCCGGCGACCGGCTGCACGGCTGGTTCTTCCAGACCCGGACCTTCCGGCGGATGCACGGCCGGGAGGGCGACACCGGCGGCGACACCGGCGTCGACGACGCGATGGCCCGCACCTGGAGCGACGGCATCGGCGCGGAGATCATGGGGCGCAACAAGTTCGGCCCGCAGCGCGGCCCGTGGCAGGACCACGAGTGGCAGGGCTGGTGGGGGCCGGAGCCGGTGTTCCGCACCCCGGTCTTCGTCCTCACCCACCACCCGCGCCCCACGCTGGAGATGGCGGGCGGGACGACCTTCCACTTCCTCGACGCCACGCCCGAGGAGGCACTGCGCCAGGCCCGGGAGGCCGCCGACGGGAAGGACGTCCGGATCGGCGGCGGCCCGAGCACCGTCCGGGCCTTCCTGGCGGCGGACCTGATCGACCACCTGCACCTGGTGGTGGTGCCGATCGTCCTCGGCCGCGGCGAGCGGCTCTGGGACGGGCTCGAAGGCCTGGAACAGCGCTTCCGCACCGAGGCGGTGACCAGTCCGAGCGGCGTCACCCACCTCACCTTCACCCGGCGGTGACCGGTCGGTAGCCGAAGGCGGTGGCCTCCCCGTACCTGCGGGGAAGCCACCGTCACACCCGGACCGGACGGACCCGGACCGTCAGACCTATCAGACCCGGTCGGCCGCGATCAGGACGTACTGGAAGGAACCGTCCCTGTAGGAGTTGATGAACGCCTCCTCGATGCCGGTGACCAGCGAGGAGGTGGCGCGCAGCTCCCAGTAGGGCAGGGTGGCGGGGGTCAGGTCGATGACGGCCTGCGGCACCAGCCGGTTGTCGGCCATGGCCCGCAGGTACTCCCGGCGGGAGTGGATGTTGCACTCGAAGTGCGCGTTGATCTGCGAGACCCACTTGGACGGCTGCCCGTAGGCGGGGTTCCAGCAGCCGGTGACGGTCACGTACCGGCCGCCGACGGCGAGGATCCGGGAGTGCTCGGCGAACAGGTCGTGCAGGTCGACGTACATGCTGGACTCGTTGTTCCACGAGCCCGCCACCTGGCCGGTCTCGAACGGCATGTCGAGCATGTTGCAGACCTGCGAGCGGACGAAGTCGCCGATGCCCAGCTCGCGGGCCCGGTTGTTGCCGAACTCGGCCTGCTTGGCGGAGAGCGTGACGCCCTGGACCCGGCAGCCGAAGCGCTGGTGGGCCATCACCATCGAGCCGCCGCGGCCGCAGCCGGCGTCCACCAGGGTGGCGTCGGACGGAACCGCGCCCAGATGGTCGAGGAGCAGCTCGGCCTGCGCGGACTCCAGGCGGTGCAGCTCGGTGATCACCTTCTTCTCGCGCTCGCTGTCGGCCGGGTCGCCGATGGCGGCCTGGTCGACGTCGCCGATGCCGTAGTGGTGGTGGTAGAGGCCGTCCACGTCGCCGAGGCGAAGGTTGACCGGCCGTGCCTCGTGGTCCCAGTAGCGTGCGATGTCGCCCTGGTAGGGAGTCGCCGGCCCGGGGATGGCGGCGTTGTCGGCGGGGGTGGTGATGTCGTCGGTCAGGGACATGCGTCAGCTCCTAGCGGGTGATCAACGGAAGAGGGATGGCTGCCGGAAACGGTGGTTACCAGAAGTCGGGCAGGGTGTAGCGGAAGGAGTTGGTCCGGTGCCAGAAGTGGTTGCCATCGACCCACGCGGACACACCGCGCAGGAACCGTACGAGGGTCGGGACGGGGCAGGCCGCGGCCAGCGCGGCCGCCTCGGCCTCGAAGACGTGCATCAGGTCGTTGTGGACCTCGACCGCCTTGAGGTAGCCGTCCTGGTGCGAGCAGTCCTCGCGTTCGGCGATCACCACGGGCAGGTTCAGGTGCAGTCCGGGGATGGACAGCTCCTTGGTGTACGAGTACAGGTCGTTGACGATGGTGGTCGCGTTGCCGGCCAGGGCGATCACGCGCTGCATGGCGGGTAGCGCGTGCAGTTCGGCCGGCAGCTCGTAGCCGCCGACGCTGTCCGTGATCGTCGGGCAGGGGCGGAAGTTGTTGAACTGGCGCATCGCCAGGTACTCCCACACCTGCGGGACGTGCTCGGTCTCGGCCCACGACGCCTCGGCGAGGTATCCGAGGTGCAGCCGGGCCATGTCGTGCCGGAACCGGTCCGCCTGGGAGGGCGTGGAGGCCCGGGTGAAGTACTCCATCGCGGAGCGGTACGCCCGGCGGGGCGCGTCCTCGTGCAGCGAGGCCTCCCACTCCGGGTGGTACTCCGGGGTGGTGTGCAGCGGGTCGAGCGCGGTGTGCGCCAGCAGCAGGCGCCCGCCGAGGCCGACCGGTGAGCCGCCGTGATCCTCGCAGTAGCAGTCGTCGACCGCGTTCTCGGCGACCATCAGGCGGGCGGCGAGCATCAGGTGGTCGACGCTGGGCGCGTCGGGGTGGCAGGCCACCATGTAGCGGCCGGTCGAGAAGCCGTCGAACTGCTTCTCCCAGTCCGGCGGGTACAGCTCGACCTCGTCCAGCGCCCAGGCCTTGATCCTGAGGCTCAGTTCCTCCACCCGCACCGGGTCGGGCTCGGCCACCGGATGGTGGTAGAGGCCCGGGATGGCGTCGCCGGGCTTCGGCTTGGAACCACCCGGCTTGGAACCGCCCGGCTTCGAACCGCCCGGGGAGGGGCTGTCGGACGCGGGGACGCCGGGCACGGAGGTGTTGAGTGCGGGCGCGCTCGGGGCGGGGGCGCTCTGCGCCAGGTTCAGGCCCGCGGTGCCCAGGCCGCTCGGCCCGCGCAGGATCCGCTCCATCGCCGAGGAGCTCATGACCCCACCGCCGCGGCGGCAGTGCGCTCGAAGGGTGTCCCCGCTCTGGTGCACAGGGGCATGGAGCCTCCTCTGACTCTGATGAAGGATCGCAAGACATGACGGCTCGTCACCTGGCCGACGGCGTGGGCGGTCTTCGAACGCGCCCCCGTCTCGCTCGGTTCACAACCGTAGGCGCGGGGGCCGGTTCGGAAACGTTCCGGACGATCTTCTACACCCGATCAGGTGAACGTAGGCCCGTATGGCGTTTGAAACGCCGCCTCCTCATGCATCGGTCCGCCGCGCCCGCCGGTGTAAGGGGGAGAAGAATGGCCACGACCCCGCGACGGAACGGGGCCAGGAAGGACGTACCAACACATGGAGACCCAGGGCCGCAGCCGCACCGCACTGGTCGAGGACCTCATGGAGCGCTTCCCCGACGTGCCCCGGGAGGCCGTGATCAAGGAGGACCTGCTGCGCGGCGGCATGGCCTTCGACGAGTCCGCCCTCAGCGGCAGCACCGGCGCCGACGGGAGCGGCGAGGTCAAGCCGAAGTCGTACTTCATCTTCTCCTTCGACCACCGCACCCTGCCCGAACTCGGCGCGGCCGCGCTCAACCGCCCGCCGGAGGAGGTCGTGCTCACCGGCGGCCCGTACGGGCTGCGCCGCACCGTGGTGTCGGTGCGCGTCAACCCGGACTCGCCGTACCGGGTCGGCGCCGGGGAGGACGGCACGCTCGGCCTGTACCTCGACGGCGCGCGGATCGCCGACGTGGGCCTGCCCCCGATGCCGGACTACTACCGGCACACCCTGGCCAACGGGAAGTCGGTGATGGAGGTCGCCCCGACCATCCAGTGGGGCTACCTGATCTACCTGACGGTCTTCCGGGTCTGCCAGTACTTCGGCGCCAAGGAGGAGTGCCAGTACTGCGACATCAACCACAACTGGCGCCAGCACAAGGCCGCCGGCCGCCCCTACACCGGGGTCAAGCCGGTCGAGGAGGTGCTGGAGGCGCTGGAGCTCATCGACCGCCACGACACCGCCCGCGCCTCCCAGGCGTACACCCTCACCGGCGGCGCCATCACCTCGCAGGTCGGCGGCCGGGACGAGGCCGACTTCTACGGCCAGTACGCCAAGGCCATCGAGGAGCGCTTCCCCGGGCGCTGGATCGGCAAGGTCGTCGCCCAGGCCCTGCCGCGCGAGGACGTCCAGCGCTTCCACGACTACGGCGTGCGGATCTACCACCCCAACTTCGAGGTCTGGGACAAGCGGCTGTTCGAGCTGTACTGCCCCGGCAAGGAGCGCTACGTCGGCCGCGACGAGTGGCACCGGCGCATCCTCGACTCCACCGAGGTGTTCGGCCCGGAGAACGTGATCCCCAACTTCGTCGCCGGCGTCGAGATGGCGCAGCCCTTCGGCTTCACCACCGTCGACGAGGCCATCGCCTCCACCCGGGAGGGCCTGCGCTTCTTCATGTCCCACGGCGTGGTGCCCCGCTTCACCACCTGGTGCCCCGAACCCACCACTCCGCTCGGCAAGGCCAACCCCCAGGGCGCCCCGCTGGAGTACCACATCCGCCTGCTCCAGACCTACCGTGCCACCCTGGAGGAGTTCGGCCTCTCCTCCCCGCCCGGCTACGGCCCGGCCGGCCCCGGCAAGGCCGTCTTCTCGGTCAGCTCCTTCATGGACTCGCTGCCCGGCTGAGCCCCCGGCGCACGCCGCCCCCGACCGACATGACGGTACGTCAGGATGACGCCGGGGGCCTTCGGACCACCCCAAGGAGGAGGCGCCCCCCGCCGATCGGCGCGTGGGTGGGGGTACGAACAGCGTGTTAGCTTCCCGCCATGGGATTACGTGGGGCTCGTGGGGTGGCGGCGCGGTCGGCGATCGAGGGGATGCGGGAGCTCGCCGGGGAGGGGTTGACGGCGCCGGAGGTGTTCCGGCGGGCGGACGAACTGCTGCGCCCGGTGCTGGAGTTCGACGCGGTGTGCTGGCACACGGCGGATCCGGCGACCGGTTTGGTGAACTCGGTGCAGAGCGAGGACCTCAGCCTGACGGCGTACGAGCACGCCGTCAGGCTGGAGGTCTGGGAGGACGACCTGGCGACCTTTCCGAAGATCCGGCGCAGCGGGGTGCAGGCGGAGACGCTGAGCCGGGCGACCAAGGGGCGCCCGCAGGAGAGCGTGCGGTTCCGGGAGCAGGTGGCGCCGGCCGGATTCGGGGACGAGCTGCGGGCGGTGTTCGACGCGGCGGGCGGGATGTGGGGGTGCGCGGCGTTCATGCGGGCCCCGGACCGCGGCCCCTACCTGGGGCGCCAGCGCGAGCTCGCCGACACCGCCGCCCGCCACCTGGGCAACGCGCTGCGGGCGAGCCACGTTCCGGCCGGCGCGCCGGACCACGAGGACGCGGGGCCTGCGGTCCTGATGCTCGACCGGCGCAACCGGCTGCGGGCGATGTCCGGCCCGGCCGAGGACCTGCTCGACCGGCTGGCCGACCCCACCCCCACCTCGCTCAGTATCCCGACCTCCGTGGCGATGGCCGCCGAGCACGCCCGCCGGGCGGCGCACGGGCTGGCCGCGCCGCAGACGCCGGTGCGGGTCCGCACCCGGGACGATCGCTGGTACCTGCTGCACGGATCGGCGCTGCGCGGTGACGCGGCGGCCGACGAGGTGACGGTGGTGGCCACGCTCGCCTCGCCGGCCGAGGTGATGCCGCTCTACCTGGCCGCGTACGGGCTGACCGCCCGCGAGCAGGAGGTGGCACTGCTGCTGGTGCGCGGCAGCGACACCCGGGACGTGGCCCGGCTGCTCGCGATGACGCCGTACACGGTGCAGGACCACCTGAAGTCGGTGTTCACCAAGACCGGGGTGGGCAGCCGGCAGGAGCTGATCGCGCGGATCATGCTCGGCGGGGGGCGCTGCTGACCCGGGGCCCCGCGCCCCAGGCGCGCGCCCCGCCGTACGCCCCCAGGAATCTGGGATGGCCGCGACCCCGCCGCGAACGTGAAGATTTCCCCACGGGGGATTCACGTCATGCACATGACGGCTCGCAGTGCACCCATTTCCAGCGGAGGAGCACCCTCATGAGCTCGCGCACCCGGCGCACCGCCTTCACCTCAGGAGTCGCCGCGCTGGTCGCGGTGACCGGGCTCGGCCTCGGCGCCGCGCCCGCACACGCCGACACCACACCGCCGACCGCCACCTGTGACCCCGCCCGCGACTACCTGTGGGAGGACATCGCCTCCGCCCGGGTCGAACCGACCGTCACCGACTTCCTCGCGGTCGCGATCACCCCCGGCACCACCGGCAGTTACACCAAGACCCTCAGCGAGGTCGACTCGGTGAGCACCACGATCAACACCAGCACCGAGGTGAGCGCCGAATTCAAGGCGATCTTCGCCAAGGTGAGCGTCAAGGTCGGCTTCTCCGTGGCCAACACCAAATCGACCACCCGCACCACCACCGTCACCGACACCGTGAACTTCAACAGCCCCGGCTACTACGGCCTCTACCGCGGCACCCGAAAGGTCACCGGCGAGTGGGTCCGCTACATCTGCGCCCGCAGCGGGAACACCGGCTACTGGATCAACACCAGCCCGAACGGCCCCGGCACCTTCACCACCTTCGACGTCCCGGAGCAGGGCACCGTCTCCTGCGCCTACCCGGAGCCGGCCGGCACCCTGCGCGCGGCCGCCCGGGCGCGACTCGTCTGCTGATGCCCAGGATCGCGGAAACGACCCAACCCATTTGCTGCGAAAGCGAGTCCACCATGCCCGAACCGCACCCTCGACGCTCCCGGGCCCGACGCCCGCTGAACGTCCTCGGCACGGCGGCCGCCGTCGGCGCCCTGCTGTTCACCGCCTCCCCCGCCGCCCTGGCCGCCCCCACGTCGGCCACCGCACTCGCCGCGGACCCGGAGAGCGAGTACCCCTGCGACCCCGGCCTCTACCGCATCAACACCGCCGGGGCCGACCGGCCGCTGACCGTCGCCCTCTCCTCCGGGAACCACGGCTCGGTCATCCAGTACTTCTGGGGCGACGAGTCGAACCAGAAGTGGCAGGTCTGTCGCAAGCACGCCTCCGACGGCCGCGAGCTGGTGTACTTCCGCGACAGCTGGCGCGGTTGGTGCATGGTCGTCGACCGCTGGGGAAAGGACGACGGCAACTGGATCATCACGGTCGGCTGCGGCGACGTCGTCCCCGAGAACCAGGCGTTCTGGATGGCGAAGGTTCCGGGCAGCAACCGCTTCGCCCTCCAGAACGTGAACTCCGGCAAGTGGGTCGCCGCCCAGAACCACAGCGACGGCCTGGGCTACCAGATCGTCCAGGACAGCCGACCGGACCTGTTCTACCTACAGGCCGTCTGACCGCACGGCACACCACGAGGAACGCCCGTCGTGCCAGGCCGGACAGCCCCGGCCGGGCACGGCGGGTCCGGGGCGCCGATCCGCCGGCCCCGGGGCACACGTCCAAAAATACCGGGTGGGGTATCCTGAAAGAACTGGCCGCCCCATCCGGGGGTGCGACGTGAGGAGTAGCGCGATGTGTCGACGAACCACCTGCCGGACGTGTGGCAAGGCAAGCTACGCGGGGTGCGGCATGCACGTCGAGCAGGTGCTCGCCGGGGTGCCCAAGTCCGGCCGCTGCGCCTGCGACCGGACGAAGGGCAAGGGCGGCGGCTTCCTGGCGAGGCTGCTCGGGCGCCGCTGAGGCACGACCGGCCGGGCACCCTACCGTCCCGCGCAAACGACCCGATAAGATGACTGGCGGTGTGCCGGGAAGTCTGGTCGGCTCGGGGGACGACTGCAGCGCTCGGGCGGCGGCGACCCCGATCGTCGTGATGGGTCGTTTCCGCAAATGCGCGCCGTGGGGATCGTTCTGGTTCTGGTGGTTCTGGCCACGAGCGTGGCCACCTTCGCCCAGCGGTTGCGGGTGCCCGCGCCCTCCCTGCTGGTCCTGGTCGGCCTCGCGGTCGCGATGGTCCCGGGCGTGCCCGCGCTGCACGTACCGCCGCAGGCCATCGCCCTGGTGGTGCTCCCGCCCCTGCTCTACTCCTCCGCCGAGGAACTGTCGCTGCGTGATCTGCGCACGGTGTGGCGCCCGGTGACGATCCTCTCCTTCGGCCTGGTCTTCGCCTCCGCCGCCGCCGTGGGCTTCGTCGCCGTCGCCGTCGCCGGGCTCCCGCCCGCGATGGCGTTCGTGCTGGGGGCCGTCCTGTCCAGCACCGACCCGGTGGCCGTCACCGCGCTCGGCCGCCGGCTGGCGCTGCCGGGGCGCGTCCAGGTGCTGGTGCAGGCCGAGAGCCTGTTCAACGACGCCACCTCGCTGGTGCTGTTCAAGGTCGCCGTCGGCGTCGCCGTGGCCGTGGGCGGCACGGTGGACCTGCCGGCGGCGGGCGGCGAGCTCCTGCTGCTCGGCGGGGGCGGCAGCCTGGTCGGCGCCGCCGTGGCCGGCCTGGTGTGGCTGATCCGGCGCCGCACCGCCGACCCCGTCCTGGAGACGGTGATAGCCCTGGTCACCCCGTACGCGGCGTACGTGCTCGCGGAGTCCGCGCACACCTCCGGGGTGACCTCGGTCGTGGTCGCCGGCGTCCTGCTCGGACGCTCCGGCCACCGCCTCACCGACGCCCGCATCCGGCTCCAACTGCACGCCGTCTCCGCGGTGGTGGTGTTCCTGCTGGAGAGCGTCGTGTTCAGCATCGTCGGCCTGCAACTGCCCGCCCTGGTCCGGGACCTGCCGGCCGGCACCGGCTGGTGGCCGCTCCAGGCGCTCGCGCTGGCGGCCGTGCTGATCGCCGTCCGCGTGCTGTGGACGCTGCCGCTGACCCGCGGGGTCAAGCCCTCCCGCGGCCGGCTGTCCTGGCGGGTCGCCGGGGTCGTCACCTGGGCCGGCACCCGGGGCGTCATGCCGCTGGCGGCGGCCCTGTCCATCCCGCTGCTCACCGCGGACGGCAACCGGATCCCCGGGCGCCCGCTCGTCCTGGTGCTGACCACGGCGGTGGTCGTCCTCACCCTGGTCGTGCAGGGCCTGACCCTCGCCGCCGTGGTCCACCGCTCCGGGCTCGCCCTGGAGCCCGAGCACACCGCCCGCGAGGAGGACGACGCCCGCGACGCCCTCAACCGCGCCGCCCTCGACCACGTAGACCACCTCGCCGCCCTGGAGGTCATGCCCGACACCGCGATCGACCGGGTCCGGCGCGGCCTCGCCGCCCGCCTCGACCGCACCCCCGAGACCCCCGACGGCACCACCGCCGACGCCGCCTACCGTCAACTCCGGCGCGAGGTCATCACCGTGCAGAACGCCCGGCTGCACCGCCTCTACGAGGAACACCTCATCAGCGACACCACCCTGCGCCGCCTCCAGCGCGACCTCGACCTGGAGCAGGCCGGACTCGGGCGGGTCTGACCGGCCTGACCCGGCCGGCCGTGACGGCTTGCGGCCCCCGGTCTTCCGCACCCCCGCACCGCAGGTCAGACTGTCGCGAGCAGTCCGACGCAGCACCGAACGGGGGCCACATGGCACAGGGCAGGAAGAAGCAGAAGCGGCCACTGAGCGCGGCGGCCGCCGCCGCCCAGCGGCCGAAGAGCGCCAAGCGGAAGCCCCGGAAGGACACGCCGCTCGCGCCCCGCACCATCCGCCGGGCGGCGGTCCTGGTCGCGGTGCTCGCCCCGCTGCTGCTCGTCGGCCTGATGGCGCTCGCCGTGGACCCGGACTACTCCGCCCTGTTCACGGTCATCGCCGTGCTGGTGCTCATCTCCTCCCTGGGCGGGCTGATGATGGTCCGGGCCGCCGGCTGGGTGCTCTGGCCCGGCGTCCTGCTGGGGATCCTGCTGCTGGCCCTGCCACCCACCACCATCCGGGCGGAGGTGCTCGCGCACCGTGGGGAGCGGACCGAGGTCGTCGTCACCGAGGCCCACAGCTCGAAGGACCGCAGCGGCCGGATCAGCTGGTCCTGCGCGATCCGCCGCGCGGACGGGAAGCCGCTGCCGCACCCCGAGTTCCAGGGCTCGGGCTGCTCCGGGTCCTCCTCCGCCGGCACCACCACCACCGTCCTCGTCGACCCCGACGGCTGGGCCCCGCCGGCCGGCACGGACCTGGACCTCGCCTTCCTGCACGGCGGCGTCTACGCCCTGGGCGGCCTCAGCCTGCTCTGGGTCCTGCTCGTCACCGCCGCCGCCCGCCGCAGCCTCCGGGAGTCCCGCGCCGCAGCGCCCGCCTGACGGTTCAGGTTCAGGAAGGCGGGCGGTCGGTCCGTCAGGCCGTGTTGCTCTGCGGCACGGTGTAGAGGAATTCCTCGATCCGGTCGATCAGGCCGCCCTCGAACCGGAAGTACACGACGGTCGGGACCTCCTGGACGACCCCGTCGGCCGACAGCAGGTGGATGACGTGCTGCTGGAGCACCTCGTCCGGCTTCTCGAACTGGCGGAGGACCTCGAACCGCAGCGACTCGACACCGGCGGCGAAGGCCTTGAAGTGCACGAGCCGCTCGTCGATCGCCTGCTCGTCCTTGCCGTCGTTCTGCCACACCGTGGCCTTCTCGGTGCACAGCGCCCGGAAGCCGGCGAAGTCGTTCGCCTCCAGCCGCCGCAGACCCGAGATGACCGTCTCGCCGATGCTCTGTGCCATGCCGAACTCCTGTGTCCGTCGGGTCGAATGCGGGGATGGTGGCGCGGTGGTGCGGTGGTGCTCTGAGCGGGGAAGCAGGCCGAGGTGGCGCAGGTCGGTGACGTACTTGCGGACGAGGGCCGCCGACAGGTGCGGGATGTCCTGGTCGGCGCCGACCTTGGCGGCCCGCACGGCGGCCCGGAACCCGGCGGCGGGGATCGCCGACCCGGGGACGGCCTCCCCGGGCCGCGCGAAGGCGCGCAGCAGGGGCAGCAGTGAGTGCTGGCGCTGCTTCTCCGGCAGGGCGCGCAGCGCGGTGGTGATCCGGGCGAGCCAGTCGTCGTAGTCGTCGACCCGCCGGATCGGGTGGCCGGCCTCGATGAGCCAGTCGACGAAGGTGTCCAGGCAGACGCCGTCGTCGTGCGGGTTCAGCGCGTTGAAGGTCCGGTAGCCCTCGGTGGCCCGCGCGCCCAGCGCGGTGACGGCCTCGGCGGTGAAGTCGACCGGCAGGCCGTCGTAGTGGGCGCGCCCGCCGCCCCGGTAGAAGGAGCCCGGGGCGATGCCGGTGGCGAGCAGGCTGAGCAGCAGGCGGGTGAACACGTCGGGCACGTTCAGCTGGCCCCGGTACCTGCCGTGCGCGAGGATCATGTCCGACCGCAGGGTGACGACCGGCAGTCCGCACAGGTCGTGGGCCTCGCGGAGCAGCACCTCGCCGGCCCATTTGCTGGTCGCGTAGCCGTGCGCGTACCCGTCGGATCCGGGCGCGGATCCGCCGCCGGAGCCCCGGGCGAGGTGCCGCACCGGGCTGGTGGCGCGGATGTCGCCGTCCTCGTCGAGGGCCGCGGCCGCGGCCGCGGCGCCGGCCACCACGGCGACGGTGGACACGTAGGTGACGGGCTTGAGCCGGGTGGTGAGTGCCAGCCGGATCAGTTCGGCCGTGCCGACGACGTTGGGCCCGAACAGCTGGTCGTAGGACAGCACGTGGTTGACCAGGGCGGCCGGGTGGACGATCAGGTCCACGGTGTCGGCCAGCCGCTGCCAGGTGTCCTCGGCCAGGCCCAGCCGCTGCTCGCCGATGTCGCCCGCCAGCACCTCCAGCGTCCCGTCGGCCAACTCCCGGTACCGCCGGAGCAGTTCGTCGTCGCCGCTGTCGAAGGCGGCCTCCAGCCGCTTCGCCGCGACGGCGGCGTCGGCGCCGCGGACCACGCAGACCAGCCTGCCGCCCGCGGGCGCCAGCCGTTCCAGCCACTCCAGGCAGAGGAAGCGGCCGAGGTAGCCGGTGGCCCCGGTGAGCAGGACGGTGCGGACGGCGCCGTCGGGGCGGGGCAGCGTCGGGGCGGCGGCGAGCGTCGCCGCGTCGAGGAACCTGTCCAGGGTGAGGTCGCCGGCGCGGGCCTCGGCGGCGTGCTCGCCGTGGACGGAGGCGGCGGTGGGCCGCGCGGCGCCGGAGCGGCGCCGCTCCTCGATGTAACCCGCCACCCGCGCCAGGTCGTTGGCCGGGCTGATCACCACCCCGACCGGGACCTCGACCTGGAAGATCTCCGTCATGAGGGCGGCGAAGGACAGCGCGGACAGCGAGTCCCCGCCCAGGTCGGTGAAGTGCGCGTCGGCGCTCAACTCGGCGCCCGCGCAGCCCAGCAGCGCCTGGGCGGCCCGGCCGACCGTGTCCAGCACCGGCTGGTCGGGCCCGGCCCGGCGCAGGTCGTGCAACCGGCGCTCCTGCCCGTCGGCGAGTTCGGCGTAGAGCCGTTCCAGGGCCTCGCCGTAGCGCTCCCGGAGCCGGGGGCGCAGCGGTTTGTGGCTGTCGGCGAGCAGGCCGTTCGCGGCGCTGAAGGGTTCGGTCTCGATCAGGATGTCGCGCGGGATCTCGTAGGAGTTGAGTTCGGCCTCCTTGGCGATCCGCTGGAGCGACTCGATGAGCAGCGGTTTGAGCGACTCGGTGTCCCCGCCGGCCCTGGCCAGCGCGTCCGGGGCGGGGACGACCACGGCGAGCGGGTAGGCGCGCTCGCTGTTGCCGTACACGAAGACCTGCCGGATCAGCGGGCTGGCGACGAAGGCGGTCTCCAGGCGGGAGACGGCCACGAACTCGCCCTGGGAGAGCTTCAGGACGTCCTTGGTGCGACCGACGTAGACGAGCCGGTCCGGCCCGGTCTCGGCCATGATGTCGCCGGTCCGGTAGTAGCCGTCCGCGTCGAAGATCTCGGCGGTGAGTTCGGGCCGCTTGTAGTAGCCGGGGATGGCGGTGGCGGTCTTGAGCAGCAGTTCCCCGCGCGGGTGCGGCGTGTCGGTCCGGAAGTAGCCGAGTTCCGGGACGTCGACCAGCTTGTAGTCGATGACCGGCGGGCGCTGCACCACCGAGTCGAGCAGCACCCCGCCGGCCTCGGTGGAGCCGTAGCCGGTGTACAGGTGGAAGCCCAGGCAGGACTCGACGAAGGCCGCCACCTCGGCGGAGAGCGGGGCGGTGCCGCAGAAGGCCTTGGTGACGCGCCCGCCCAGGACGTTCTCCCGCAGGTCGGTCTTGACCGCCGTGTCGATGTCGCCGGGTTCGCCGGAGCGCCGGTCCAGTTCGCTGCGGTACCGCTGGAAGAGCAGGTCGCAGATGCGCGGGACCATGGTCAGCTCGGTGGGGCGGACCAGGGCGATGTCGTCGAGCAGGGTGGACAGGTCGCTCCTGGCGGTGAAGTGGCCGACGCCGCCCCGGGAGAGCGAGCCCATCAGCGCCCAGTGGCCGGCGAGGTGGCTCTGCGGCATGTAGTGGACGCTGACCGGGGGCGCGTCCTCCGCACCGTAGCTGAAGCCGTTCCACGCGGTGCGGACCAGCCGCTGGGGGTACACCGCCCCCTTCGGCGTCCCGGTGCTGCCGGAGGTGTAGATGAGCAGCGCCAACGGGTCGTCACCCGGGGCGGCGACGAACAGGGGCGCGGGCGGCAGGCCGGCTCCGGCGTCGATCACGGCGGCCAGCGGGTCGACGGCCACCGGGCGGCCGGCCCCGGCCAGGCGCCGTCGGGCGGATGCGAGGGCGTCGCGCTGCTCGGCGACGTCGGGGCGGTAGTCGAACACGATCACGCGCCGGATCGAGGGCGCCCCGAGGACGGCTTCGACGGCGGTGTCCAGCCGCTCGATGCTCGCCGCGAGGGCGCGCGGTTCGGTCTCCGCGACGATCGGCGCCAGCTGGGACAGCGGCGCGCTGGACTGCAGCGGCACAACCACCACGCCCGCGTGCAGGCACGCGAGGTCGAGCGTGGCGTAGTCGGTGCTGGTGAAGCCCAGGATGCAGAGCCGGTCGCCGGCGCTCAGCGGGTGGTCCGGGTGGTGGTGCCACTCGGTGGCTACGGCGCGTACCCGGGCCCACAGTTCGCGGTAGCTGACGGTCTCGAAGCCGGGCAGCAGGCGCCCGGTCACGGGCTCCCGGGTGCGTTCGCCGAGGGCGGGCCGGTCGCCGTAGCCCTCCATGATGGCCGCCATGGCCTCGGCGAGTCCCTTGTCCGGATCACGCACGGCCGCGGTGATCGCCTCCAGTGGTTCGGCCATGCTGAGCCCTCCCTTAGCGTCCGGCTGGTGTCCGGCATCCGGTTGATGTCCGGCGTCCGGCTGATGTCGACGTGTGAACTGGGGGCGGGCCGGCCGGAGCGGCCGCCGGCCCGTCGGGCCCCGGCGGTCGTTCCGGCCGACGGGCGTCTCACCAGGCGACCGGCAGCGTGTCCGCTCCGCGGATGAGCCGTTCCGTCCGCCAGGTCACCTGGTCGGCCGGCACGGCGAGGTGCAGGCCGGGCAGTCGGCGCACCAGGGATTCCAGGACGACGCGCAGTTCCATCCTGGCCAGCGCCGCGCCGAGGCAGTGGTGGATGCCGTGCCCGAAGGTGACGTGCGGGATGGTCCCCCGGTGGAAGTCGATCTCCTCGGGGCGGTCGAACACCTCCGGATCCCGGTTGGCGAGCGAGAACTCGGTGACCACCGCGTCGCCGGCGCGGACGGTCTGCCCGCCCAGTTCCACGTCCTCGGTGGCGATCCGGGTGAAGCCGGCGGTGGCGCTGATCGGGATGATCCGGGAGAGCTCCTCGACCGCGTCGGGGATCAGGCCGGGATCGGCGACGAGCTCGCGCCACAGCTCGGGCCTGGTCAGCAGCGTGTAGACGAAGTTGCCGATCTGGTTGGCGGTGGCCTCCTGGCCGGCGGACAGCAGGCTGACCCCGAGGCTGACCAACTCCTCCTCGGTGAGCCGGTTCTCCTCGTCCTCCACGGCGACCAGTTCGCCGAGCAGGTCGCTGGTGGGCTCGACGCGGCGCTCGGCGACCAGGCCGGCGAGGTAGTCGTTGAGGTGCCCGCGGTCCCGTGCGGAGCGGGCCGGGTCGGAGAGCATCAGCAGGCCGTCCACCCAGGCGTTGAACCGGTCGCGGTCCTCGACGGGCACGCCGAGCAGTTCGCAGATCATCGTGATCGGCAGCGGCCAGGTCAGCATCTGGGTCAGGTCGGCGGGCGAGCCCGTGGCGATCATGGTGTCGAGCAGTTCGTCGACGATCTGCTGGGCGCGCGGGCGCATCGCCTCGACCCGGCGCACGGTGAAGGGGTTGGCGACCCTGCGCCGCAGCCGGCTGTGCTCCGGCGGGTCCATGCTCAGCATCGAGGTGCGGGGCAGGCCGGCCGAGACGATGCGGGGCACGTCCTCGCCGGCGGCGGCGGCCCGGCTGAACCGGGGGTCGGCCAGCACCGTCCTGACGTCGGCGTGGCGGGTGACCAGCCAGGCGTCGCCGCCGTAGGGCAGGCTCACCCGCAGCACCGGCTGCTCGCCGCAGGCCTCGGCCAGCTTCGGGTCCACGTCGAGCTGTTCGGCCGGACCGAACGGATAGGCCCGCGGCCCTTCTTCTGTCGCGGTCATCGTGTCAGTCCTTCCAGTCCTGGCGGGCGGTCACAGGGACGCGCTCTTGCCGCCGTCGATGACGAGGTTGCTGCCGGTGATCCACGAGGCGCGCCGGGAGACCAGGAAGCCGACGGCCTCGGCGATGTCCTCGGTCTGGCCGATCCGCCCGAGCGGGACCTCGTCGGCCCAGTCCCCCTCCGGTTCCATGCCGAGATAGTCGACGATCTTCTCGCGCGCCTCATCCGCCCCAGGAGTCATCACGTTTCCCGGGGAGATCGCGACGACCCGGATTCCGTCCGGTGCCAACTCGACCGCGAGACCCTTGCTGTACACCTCCAGCGCGGATTTCGCGGCGGCGTAGTGCAGGATCATCGGGTAGGAGGAAATGGTCGCGATGGAGGAGAGGTGCACGATGACCCCGCCGCCCGCCGCGCGCATGGCCGGCACGAGTGCGGCATTGAGCCGGACGGCGGCCAGGAAATTGATGTCGACCGTGTACTGCCAGTCGTTCTCGATTTCCAGCGCGGTCTGGAAGGCCCGGCAGCCGCCCGCGTTGTTGACCACGATGTCGACCCCGCCGAGGGAGTCCAGCGCGGCGTCGGCGAACGCCCGCACCCCGGCCGGCGAGCTGAGGTCGGCCCGGATGAACTTGGCCGCGGACGGGGTGTGTTCGGTGGGGTTGCGGGCGGAGGTGACGACGGTGGCGCCGGCGTCGAGCAGGTGCTGCACGATCGCGGCGCCGATGCCCCGGCTGCCGCCGGTGACGACGGCCCGTTTGCCGTCCAAGTCGTGGGAAATCTGCGCGGTAAGGCGACTCTCGCTCACCCTGGGTTCCGCCACCTTTCGTTCCTGGAAATTCATTTCCGCGGCACTGGTCGGCAAGGGAATCAATTCTCCAGTTGCGACCCAGAAGGCGACGCGGAACCACCTGCACCACTATCCGTGATCTCCCGGACACGGTCAACATGATTGTGTCGATGCGGTGGATCGCCTGAGGCAATGCAGCACGGACAAGAGCACCCGCTGGACGCCGCGATCAACAGGGTCGATAATCGTGAGTTACCCATGTGCAGCCGCCCAGACCGTTTTCCGCACGACCCGGCGGCGATTCGCCGGAGCGGCGGAGAGGGCGCACACGGAATGTTCACACCATGAGTGCCGAGAACTCGGGAGAAAAGCATGTCCAGCTTGGACGAGCCGTTCGTCGTGGGTGATCTGACGGTCCCCAACCGCATCGTGATGGCCCCGATGACCAGGATGCAGTCCCCCGGCGGCGTGCCGGGCGAGGAGGTGGCCGAGTACTACGCCCGCCGGGCCGCCCACCAGGTCGGACTGATCATCACCGAGGGCACCTACGTCGACCGCGCCGCCGCCCGCGCGTACGACCACGTGCCCCACTTCCACGGCGAACAGGCGCTGGCCGGCTGGGCCCGCGTGGTGCAGCGGGTGCACGAGGCCGGCGGCCGGATCATCCCGCAGCTGTGGCACACCGGGGTCGTGCGCACCGGGACGGAGCCGCCCGCCGAAGGCCCGTCCGGGATCGGCCTGGACGGCGCCCCGGCCGGGCGGGCCATGACCCAGCAGGACGTCGACGACACGGTGGCCGCCTTCGCCGAGGCCGCGGCGACCGCCGAGCGGCTCGGGTTCGACGGCATCGAACTGCACGGCGCGCACGGCTACCTGATCGACGACTTCCTGTGGAGCGGCACCAACCGGCGCACCGACCGCTACGGCGGCGACCCGGCCTCCCGCGCCCGCTTCGGCGCCGAGATCGTGCAGGCCGTCCGCGCCGTCGTCAGCCCGGGCTTCCCGGTCTTCTTCCGGTTCTCCCAGTGGAAGGTCGGCAACTACGGGGCCCGCATCGCGCAGAGCCCGGCCGAGCTGGAGCAGCTGCTGACCCCGCTGGCCGACGCCGGGGTCGACGCGTTCCACGGCTCCACCCGGCGCTACTGGCAGCCCGAGTTCGACGGCAGCGACCTCAACCTGGCCGGCTGGGCGCGCAAGCTCACCGGCAAGGCCGCCGTGACGGTCGGCTCGGTCGGCCTGGACCAGCAGTACGGCGAGGGCGAGTTCGCCCAGGGCTACACCAGCCAGGCCGGCGTGACCGGCATCGACGAACTGCTGGCCCGCCTCAAGCGCGACGAGTTCGACCTCGTCGCCGTCGGCCGCACCCTGCTCGCCAACCCGGACTGGGCCGCCAAGGCTCTGCGCGGAAACCTCGCCCGGACCGTCCCGTACGACCCGGCGGTGCTCACCAGCCTGGCCTGACAGCGCCGTTCGACGAACGGGCGCGGGGGGGTGGGGGGGGGCCGGCACCGCCGGCCCGCGCGGCGTCGCCGTCGTC
>NZ_JBHWIO010000061.1:41085-55016 GCF_042732075.1 Kitasatospora sp. NPDC059812 | reverse complement strand
CCGCGACGGGGGAGGCGCGGCGTTCCGGGCGAGGTCTGCGGGGGGGGAGCTAGCCGGCGTCCGGGGCGAGTCGGCCGTCGAGGGGTTCGGGGTGGGGCTCGGGGTGGGGCTCGGGGTGGGGCTCCGGGGCGGGCCAGCCGATCCGGGTGGCGCAGAGCGAGACGACCGCGGCGGAAACGGCGACGGCGGCCATGCCCCACACCAGGCTGGTGGCGTCGGCGATGAAGCCGATCACGGCGGGCCCGGCGAGCAGCCCGGTGGTGCCCATCGCGGCGACCAGGGAGAGCGCGTCCGAGCCCTGGCGGGCCGCGGCGACGTAGACGCACGGGGTGACCGCCGCGACGCCGAGGCCGACGCAGGCGAAGCCGATCAGGGTCGGCACGACGCCGCCGACGAGCAGGGCGAGCGCCAGTCCCGCGCCGGCCAGCAGGCTGCCGGTCCGCACGATCCGGCCGTCGCCGAAGCGGGTGCGCCAGCCGTCCGCGAAGATCCGGGCGAGCACCATCATCACCGAGACGACGGCGATGCCCAGCGGGGCGAGCCCGGCACCGGCGTTCACGACGTCCTTGAGGTAGAGCGCGGACCAGTCGTTCATGGCGCCCTCGGTGACGGTGCCGAACACCATCGCCAGGCCCATCCAGAGGGTCGCCGCGGCCGGGAGGGCGAAGCGGCGGCGGTCCTTCTTCGCGGCCGGCGCCTGCTCCTGGTCCGGCCCGTCCTGCTCCTGGTCCGGTCCGTCCTGCTCCTGGTCCGGCCCGTCCTGCGCCGCGGCCGGCGCGTCGTCCGTGAGCAGACCGGGCCGGGCGACCACGACCAGCACCGCGAGCAGCGCGGCGGCGAGCCCGAAGTGCACGGCGAGCGTGCCGGTGAAGGCGGTGACGCCGGAGGCGAGCAGCGCGGCGAGCAGCGAGCCGGCGCTGAAGGTGGCGTGCAGGCGGGACATGGTGGTCCGCGCGTAGCGGGCCTCCAGCGCCGCGCCCTGGGCGTTCATCGCGACGTTCAGGCAGCCCACGGCGACGCCGTCGCAGAACAGCACCAGCAGGGTGAGCGGGTAGTCGGGCACCACGGACAGGGCGACCAGGACGACGCCGAGGGCGAGCGCGGAGATCACGGACAGCAGGCGGGAGCCGAACCGCCGCATCAGCACCGCGACCAGCGGGAAGGACACCGCCGCGCCGACCCCGCAGGTCATCAGCAGCAGGCCGATCTGGGCCTCGCCGAGGTCGAGCCGGGCCTTCAGCGCGGGGATCCGGGAGACCCAGGTCGCGTACTGGAATCCGAGCAGGAAGAACAGTGCGGCGATGGCCAGTTGGGACCGGCGGAAGTCATCGCGAACGGGGGACATGTGCATCAGCCCACTTCGGCTCTGGGTGGGAACCCGAGGGACGGGTCGGTGGAGGGGGACAACGACTGCACGACGACAGCGACGGCGGTCGGGGCCGGGACGGCGACGGCGATGGTGGCCGGGGCGGCGGCCGGGCTCAGCGGCATCGCCATGTAGAGCGCCTCGGGGCCGTAGCTCCCGGGCAGTCCGATCTCGGGGCGGGCGCGGTAGCCCAGCGGGGCCCACACCACCTGCGAGCCGCGGACGGCGACCAGGGACATGGTGCGGTAGCCGCGGGCCCGGGCGGTCTCCTCCAGGCCGCGCAGCATCCGGTGGGCCAGGCCGCGGCCGCGCAGGTCCTCGGCGACGACCAGGTCGTGGAGGTGCATGTTGGTCGCGCGGACGCCGCCGGCCTCGGCCCGGCTGAGGTCGGGGCACTGGAACAGCGGGTAGGGCAGAGCCAGCAGGTAGCCGCCGAGGCCGCCGGGGCGCTCCAGGACGAAGCAGGTGTCGGGCGAGGCGCGGTGGCGGGAGCGCAGCGCCTCGCGGCCTTCGGACAGGCCGCTGGCGGCGTAGGCGCGTTCCTCCAGCGCGACGACGCCGTCCCAGTCCTCCTCCTGGAGCAGCCGGATGCGCAGGTCGGTCATCTGCCGCTGTCTCCGTCCGGGCCGCCGGCTCCGCCGATGCAGGTGTAGGGCAGCGGCTCGAAGCCGTTGAACCCCTGGGTGGTGTAGGCGGTGGCGTAGGCGCCGCAGGAGTGGATCCAGACCGGTTCGCCGGAGGCGATCGCGCGCGGGACGCGGACCAGGCCGTCCTCCTGGGCGTACGCGTCGTCGCTGTCGCAGGTCGGGCCGGCGACGACGGCGTTGACGAACTGGCCGCCGGGGTGGGTGGGGAATTCGAGCCGGTACTGGAGCTCGTCCATCTCGTACAGGCCGTTGAACTTGCCGCAGCTCAGGAAGAGCCAGTCCTCGCGGGTGCCGTCGAGCTGGTGCCGGGAGGAGAGCCGGGCGACGTGGGCGCGGATCGCGCCGTGGTCGGCGACGAGGTGCCGGCCGGGCTCCAGCAGGAACTCCAGCGGCGCGGCGTTGACGGTGCGCAGCCGGTCCATGCCCTCGCGGATGACCGCGAACATCTTGTCCAGCGGCGGGTCGAGCGGGCGGCCGTGCCGGTCCAGGACGCCGAGGGCGGGCAGGCCGCCGCCGAGGTTGATCCGCTGCGGGGTGATGCCGCGCCAGTTGAGCGCCTCCAGGACGGCGGCGAGCGAGTCCACGGCGGCGCCCCAGGCTTCGGCGGTCATCTGCTGGGAGCCGACGTGCACGGAGAGTCCGGACGGGGTGAGGCCGGCCGAGCGGGCGGCGTCCAGGACGCGCAGGGCGTCCTCGGGCGAGCAGCCGAACTTGCGGCTCAGGCCCCACAGGGCGCCGTCGCCCGAGGTGGCGACCCGGCAGAACACCCGGGAGCCGGGGGCGTGTTCGGCGATGGCGGCGACGTCCTCCAGGCTGTCGGTGGCGAAGTCGCGCACGCCCAGCCGGTAGGCCTCGGCGATGTTGCGGTCGGACTTGATGGTGTTGCCGTAGTGGATGCGGTCGGGGCTCACCCCGGTGCGCAGGGCCTGGGCGATCTCCTGGGGGCTGGCCGCGTCGAAGCCGGAGCCGAGGGCGGCGAGGCGGCTGAGCACCTCGTCCACCGGGCAGGCCTTCATGGCGAACCGGACGGTGACGTCGGGCAGTTCGCCGATCAGGTCGGTGTACTGGCGCTCGATACCGTCGAGGTCGTAGATGATCCGGTCGTCGGTGGCGGCGGCGAGGGCGGCGCGGAGCGCCGTCCGGTCGTGCGCGGCCGGGTCGGGCGCGACGCCGGTGTGGGCGGTGGTGTGGTGCGCCGGGGCGCGGTGGGCGATGGTCTGACGTATCACGAATGGCTCCCGGTGCGGCTACCGCGGCAGCCGGTCGGCGGGCGTGGCCTTGCTCGCCCGCATGAGCGGACCCCACGCGTCGATCAGCAGCGCGAAGTCCTCGATGTCCGCCTGCGCTTCGTCGAGCAGACGCGCCCGCTGGGGCGCCAGGTGGTCGGCGAACTCGGCATACTTCCCGCCGAGTTGCCGGTAGCAGTGGTCCAGCGCGTCGAGCCGTCGGTGGTTCTCCGCGCGGTCCGTCGCGGCGCTGCGGCGGGCGGAGTCGGCGATGACGTCGGCGCGGATGTGGTGCGCCTCGTCGAGGAGGGCCCCGCGGGCCGCCTCCATCTCGGAGTAGACCGGGTAGAGGTAGAGCATGGAGAGCAGGAACTTGGCGTAGCGCAGCTGGTAGGCGGTGAAGCCCGCGCCGGTGCGACGTTCCGGGGTGTAGTAGTTGACGATGTGCCGGTTGTGGACGACGCCGGGCAGGGTGGCGTCGCGGACGAGGTGCAGCAGGAAGTAGTCGCTGCCGATGGTGGCGGTGGCGGGCGGCAGCGGGACGCGGTCGTAGACCTCGTGGTCGAGGGCGACGTTGCACATGTCGATCCGCCAGATGTCGGGCAGGTCGAGCACGGCGCGGTCGTGGCGGAACGGGTCGGTGCCGCCGCCGGTGAAGGAGTCGGCGACGAGTTCGCGGCGTTCCTGCTCGCTCGCGCCGGTGGGCGCCCAGAGCGCGACGACCTGGTGGTAGGCGTCCGGGTCGAGTTCGCGGATCTCGCCGATGTCGACGGAGAGTTCACCGATGAAGGAGCCGCCGACCAGGGCGACGGGCTTGTCGGCGTGCACCGGGTCGAGGGTGACCTCGGTGACGGCGGCGGCCACGTCGGCCGCCTTGAGGCCGAGCGTGGCGAGCTCATGCTCGATCGGGAACACCGGTTCGCCGTCGAGCAGTTGGTACGCGCTGTCGGAGTCGCGGCGGTGCACGGAGGCGCAGCCGAGCGCACCGGCGAGCAGG
Organism: Kitasatospora sp. NPDC059812; assembly: GCF_042732075.1. Taxonomy (NCBI): domain Bacteria; kingdom Bacillati; phylum Actinomycetota; class Actinomycetes; order Kitasatosporales; family Streptomycetaceae; genus Kitasatospora; species Kitasatospora sp. NPDC059812. Next base: position 50,780 of record NZ_JBHWIO010000061.1, on the reverse strand, counting down.
AACGCCCGGTTGGTGCAGGCGCCGTAGGAGACGGCGTCGGGGAGCATTAGGTCGAGCAGTTTGTCGCCGAGCGGCCCGTCGGGGCCGGCGGCGCCGGAGCGCTCGATCACGTCGCGCAGGAAGGCGCGTTGGGCGGCCTCGTCGAGGTGGTGGACGACCACCTCCCCGGCGCCGGACCCGGCGGCGGACCCGGCGGCGGGCAGCGCGGCGACGGCCTCGGCGTGCCGCCGGTAGGTGGCCGGATCGGCGGAGTCCAGGATCAGCAGGTGCACCCGGACGCCGAACCGCCGTGCGGCGTAAGCGGCTTCGGCGCCGATCGCCGCGATGGTGGCCGCGCACTCGCGGTTGGTGGGCAGGGTCAGGCAGACGGCGCGCATGCCGGCTCCCCCGTGGACTCGGCGGGCTGCGGGGCGGGCCGGTCGTCCGTGGACTCCGGGCCGCGCCAGGAGCGCAGGCCGAGCAACCGCTCGCCGAGTTCGGTGAGTTCGGCGGGCCCGTAGCGCAGCGACTCGTGGCGGTTCGCGTCGCCGACCAGGGTGCGGTTCCAGTCCGGGGTGGCGAGGGTGCGCCAGGACTCCACCCGGGAGCGGCGCAGCTGCGCGGCCTCCTCCAGCGCGGGCATCATCGACAGGTACTGCACGGCGCGGACGCCGTTCTCGGAGGTGTTGCGGGCGACGCCGTGGGCGAGCAGGCCGTTCCAGATCAGCAGGTCGCCGGCCTTCAACTCGGGCCGCACCACCGGGAACTCGGTGCGGTCGACGTCCGGGCGGATCGGGTCGCGGTCGGCGGCCTGGGCGGCCTGCCACTCGTTGAAGCGGCGGAACAGCTCCGGGTTGCACTGGAAGCCGCCGTGGTCGGGCCGGGTGTCGTCGAGCGCGATGATGCCCTGGACGCGCTGGGGCAGCATGCCCTGGGTGGTGTCGACGTCCCAGTGCAGTTCGATGTCGAAGCCCCGGTCGGTGGGCTCGATCAGCGCGCGGTCGCGGTTGCGGATGTTCGGCGGGTTGAGGTTGAGCCGGTCGAGGGTGACCCAGAGCTCCTCGCAGTCCCAGACGTCGACGAAGGCGTCGTAGACCCGCCGGGCCTGTCTGCTGTCCCAGATCAGCTGGTGGTGGTAGGCCTCGACGAAGCCGTAGATGTGCAGTTCCCGGTCGAGTTCGTCGCGGTGGTCGCGTTCGCGGTACCAGTCCTCGGGGCGGTCGGGCGAGAGGCCCTGGAAGTCCCAGGCGAAGTCGAGCAGGCGCCGTGCGGCCTCGGCCGGGATGGCCTCCTTGACCACGATGTAGCCGTAGGTCTGCCAGAACGCGAAGTCCTCCTCGGAGAGCACCCGCAGCGGACGCTCCTTGCGGACTTCGCGCAGCGCCGTGCGCGCGAGGTAGCTCTCCCCGTCCTCGCTGAAGTAGGGGCGCGCCGAGGCGGCTCGGTGCAGATATCCGTCAGGGCTCGGCATGGGCAGTCACTCCATGGTTCGTAGTCGACGCAGCGCTTCCTGGACGCACAGTGCGGGCACGGCGAGCCGACGGCCCGTCACCGGCCGTGCGTGGAATTCAGTCCGCGGACCGCATGCCGTCCGCATGCGCTCCACCTCGCCCGGGCCCCGGCCGTGCAAGGTTTCGCCACGTCAGGGGGCCAACTCGCCGGTCCGGCAAGGCCCCTCACCCTGCCTCAGCCCCGGCCGAACCGCGCCCCTCATACGTTGGACTAGACCAACTAATGGTGTCAACCCTCGACGGCTGGTTACCAATAGGGAAATCCCGCAGTTCAGATGGCCCCTTGGGGTTCGCTTTATGTTTCGGAGAGTGACATAAGCCGGAGTATGTTTCGGGAATTGACATACCCGGACGTGAACCAAAACGAGTTCCCCAGCGTTGCGCCCTGACCTTCGCGCCGTACGTTGGGCCTATGGCACACCGCCCCGCCGCCACCCGGCTCACCCCGCCCGGCTGGCTGACCGCGAGCCTGCGCCCCAAGGCCGCGCCGGTCCCCTGGGCCGCCGCCGCCCGGGCCTCGGTGGCGCTGGCCGCGCCGCTCGCGGTCGGCACGGCCACCGGCCGGCCCGGGTACGGCGCGCTGGTGTCGATGGGCGCGCTGTCCGGGGTCATCGGGGACACCGCGGACGCCTACCGGATGCGGGTGTTCAACATCGCCGTGCCGCAGCTGTTCGGCGCCCTCGGGGTCCTGCTCGGCACCCTGGTGTACGGTGCGGGCTGGACGGCCGTCGCCGTGCTGACCGCCGTCGCCCTGGTCTCCGGCATGATCTCCTCGATCGGCGCGGTCGCCTCGGTGTCCGGACTGCTCCTGCTGCTCAACGCGGTGGTCGGCGCCGGACTGCCGCTGCCCTCCCCCTGGTGGGCGCCGCCCGGACTGCTGCTGCTCGGCGGCCTGTTGGTGCTCGGCCTCACCCTGCTCGCCTGGCCGCTGCGCGGCGGCGCGCCGGAGCGCTCCGCCGTGGCCGGCACCTACCGGTCGGTCGCCGCCTTCCTGGAGGCCGCCGGCACCCCCGGAGCCGACGACGCCCGGCAGGCGCTCACCCAGTCGCTGAACCAGTCCTACGACCTGCTGCTCGCCCGCCGGGCCCGCCGGCACGGCCGCTCCCCCACCCTGGTCCGGCTGCTCGCCCAGCTCAACGCCGCCATCCCGGTGGTGGAGGCCGCCTCGGCGGCGCAGCTGCGCCCGCGCGAGTACGGTCCGCTGCCGCCCGCCTACCCGGCGGCGGTGCGCGAGCTGGCCGCGGCCGTCGAGCGGGGCCGCTCCGGATCGACCCCGCCGCCCGGACTGCCCGATCCGGCCGGGCCGTCCACCCGCGCCCTGGTCGCCGCGATCGGCCACGCCCGGGCCGTCGCGCACGAGCCCGCACCCGACCCGTACGCAGACGACGACCCGCTCGGCCGGCCCGCCGCGCTGCGGGTCCGCACCCGCCGGGCCGCCCACGCGCTGCTGCTGTCCGGCGCGTCCTGGCGGTACGGGCTGCGGCTGGCCCTGTGCATCGGCCTCGCCCAGATCCTGGTGTCGGTGATCGCGGTGCCCCGCTCGTACTGGGTGTCACTGACCGTCACCTTCGTGCTGAAGCCCGACTTCGGCTCGGTGTTCTCCCGGGCGGTGCTGCGCGCGCTCGGCACCGCCGCCGGGCTGCTGATCGCCATCCCGGTGCTGGCCGAGGTGCCGCACGGCTGGTGGGACGTGCCGGTGATGGCGGCGCTGGCGGCCCTGATCCCGGTGCTGTCGGCGAAGGGGTACGCGTTCCAGACCGCGGCGATCACCCCGGTGATCCTGCTGCTCTCCGACCTGCTCAACCACCGGGGCTTCCACCTGGTGCTGCCCCGGCTGTACGACTCTCTGATCGGCTGCGGCATCGCGCTGCTGGCCGGCTACCTGCTGTGGCCGGAGTCCTGGCACACCCGGATCGGGGAGCGGCTGGCCGACGCCGTCGCGGACTCCGCCGCGTACGTCTCGCTGGCCTTCACCACCGGGCCCGGGGCCGACCAGCCGGCCCGCGCCCGGTACCGGCGGCGGCTCTACCGGGACCTGTCCGCCGTGCGCAGCGAGTTCCAGCGGGCGCTCACCGAACCGCCGCCGGTCGGGGCCCGGGCCGAGGCCTGGTGGCCGCTGGTGATCGCGGTCGAGCGGATCGTGGACACCACGACCGCCACCCGGGTCCGGGTCGAGCACGGCGCTCCGGCGCCGTCCCCGGCCGAGGTCGACGCCGTCGTCCGGGAGCTGTCCGACCTGGCCGGGGCGCTGCGCAGCGGCGGGCCGCTGCCCGAGGCCGGGCCGGACGACCTCCGGCCCGACTGCGCGCTGGGCCGGCTGCACCGCGAGGTGCAGGCGGCGCGGGCGGTGGTGCCCGCCTGAGGGCCGGTCCGGCCGGGGCCGGCCGGTCCTGGAGCGGCCGCTCGGGCATCCGCCCCGTCGAAGGCCGGGCCAGTCCCGCCGAAGGCCCGGTCAGTCCTGGATCCGCCGCCAGGGCCGGTCCGCCTCCAGCTCGAAGGCCAGCTCCAGCAGCAGCCGCTCCTGCCCGTGCGCGGCCGAGAGGTGCACGCCGATCGGCAGCCCGCTCGGCGCGGCGCCGGTGGGCAGGGCGATGCCGGGGCCGCCGGTCACGTTGTTGACCGGGGTGAAGGCCACGTAGCGCTGGAGGCGCTCGATCAGCTCGTCGAAGGCCACGTTCGGGCTGAGGTGGCCGATCGGCGGGGCGGCGTGCGCGAGGACCGGCGAGAGGATCACGTCGTGGGTGCGGAAGAGGCCCGCGTACGCGGCTTCGGCGCCGCGCAGCCGGCGCAGCACGGCCGGGGTGTGCAGGAACTCCCGCTGGTAGAGCCGGCGCAGCCCGGTGGTCAGGCCGTCGAGCCGGTTGATCCGGAAGCTGCGGTCCAGCATCAGCCGGCCGCTGACCGCGATGGCGAAGGCGATGTAGCCCCAGTAGAGGACGAAGTCGCGGGAGAACTCCTCGCCGAACGGCAGGGTGGTCTCCTCCACGTGGTGGCCCAGTGCGGCCAGCCGGGCGGCGGTCTGCTCGACGGCGGTGCGGGTGGGCTCGTCGGTGCCGGCGAGCGGCGAGTCCACGACCAGTCCGATCCGCAGCCGGCGCCGCCCCGGGCCTTCGACCAGTCCGAGCGGGGGCAGCGCCGGGTTGCGGTGGTGGCGCTCGGCGGCGGCGTAGAAGGCGGCGGTGTCGCGGACGGAGCGGGTGAGCACGCCGTCGGTGACGAGGTCGATCGGCAGTTTGCCGCCCTGGGCGTTGGTGACCAGGCGGCCCCGGGTGGGCTTGAGTCCGACCAGTCCGCAGCAGGCGGCCGGGATGCGGATCGATCCGCCGCCGTCGTTGGCGTGCGCGATCGGCACCACTCCGGCGGCGACCAGCGCGGCCGAGCCGCCGGAGGAGGCGCCGGCCGAGTGCGAGGGCTTCCACGGGTTGCGCACCGGCTGGGCGGTGGCGAACTCGGTGGAGGCGTTGAGGCCGAACTCAGGCAGCCGGGTCTTGCCGAGGACGGCCAGGCCGGTGGCGAGGAACTGGTCGGTGAAGCGGGAGTTGCGCCGGGCCGGGCGGGCCTGGAAGGCCTCGCTGCCCATGCCGGTCGGCAGGCCGCGCAGGTCGACGTTGTCCTTGAGGAAGGTGGGGACGCCGTACAGCGGGCCGTCGGTGCCGTCCGGACCGAGCCGGGGCCGGTCGTAGGACGGGTGGGCGACGGGGGTGAGCGTCCGGTCGACCCGGGCGGCGCGGGCGGCGGCGGCCGCGGCCAGTTCGGCGGGGGCCACCTCGCCGGCGCGGACGAGGGCGGCCAGGGCCACGGCGTCGTGCGCGCCGAGGGCGTCGTCGGTGAACCCGTGGGCCCGCTCGTCGGTCATCCGAACTCCCCAATCCCTACTGACCGGTAGTCGCGCAAGAGTTCGCAGTGTAGGCGCGGGGCTGCGCCGAGGGATACCCCACCCCCGGCTCCCGCCGTCGGCCCCTGACGGCGCACGGGCGTTCGGCATGCGCCCCCGCGTTCACCCCACCCGCCGGTCGGAGATCGTTTCGCCGACGGCCCCGGGGAAAGGCCGGATCACGAACCGATCCGGTCCACCCCCCACCCCAAGGTGACGCCCGTGCCCACCCAGTACACCTCGGCCACCGCCCCCGGCGCCCTCCCCCTACTCGGCCACGTCCCCGCGTTCGTCCGCCGGCCGCTGGAGTTCGTCGCCGGCCTGCCCGCCCACGGCGACCTCGTCCGGCTGCGGCTCGGCCCGCTGGACGCGTACGTCGCCTGCCACCCCGAGCTGGTCCGCCAACTGCTCACCGAGGACCGCACCTACGACAAGGGCGGGCTCGTCCTCGACAAGGCCCGCGAGGTCTTCGGCGACGGCCTGGCCACCTGCCCGGCCGCCGCGCACCGGCGCCAACGCCGCATGCTGCAACCCGCGTTCCACCGCGACCGGCTGCCCGGCTACGCCGCGATGATGGCCGAGGAGATCGCCGGCACCACCGCCTCCTGGAGCGACGGCGACGTGGTCGACGTCCCCGCCGCGATGTACCGCCTCACCACCGCGGTGACCGCCCGCTGCCTGTTCGCCGCCCACGAGCGGGCCGGCTCGCTGCCCGTCCACGACAGCATGGACGTCATCACCCGCGGCGTCGGCCGGCGCGTCATGATGCCGCTGCCCGGCACCGACCGCATCCCCACCCCGGGCAACCGCCGCTTCCGCCGCGCCCAACAGGACCTGAAGGAGGTCACCCGGCGGCTGCTCGCCGACTACCGCGCCGCCGGCACCGACCACAACGACCTGCTGTCCACGCTGCTCAGCGCCCGCGACGAGGACGGGCGGGGGCTCACCGACGCCGAGATCCACGACCAGGTGGTCACCTTCCTGCTCGCCGGCATGGAGACCACCGCCGCCACCCTCTCCTGGGCCTGGACCCTGCTCGCCGCCCACCCGGCCATCCGCGACCGCCTGCACGCCGAGCTGGACACCGTGCTCGACGGCCGCCCCGCCCGCCACGAGGACCTGCCCGCCCTGCCGCTCACCGCCAGGGTGGTCACCGAGACGCTGCGGCTCTACCCGCCGGTGTGGATCCTCAGCCGCGTCGCCGCCGCCGACGCCGAACTCGGCGGCCACCGCGTCCCGGCCGGCGCGACCATCCTGTTCAGCCCGTACCTGCTGCACCGCCGCGCCGACGTCTTCGCCTGCCCCGCCCGCTTCGACCCCGACCGCTGGCTCACCATCACCCGCCCCTCCCCCGGCACCTACGCCCCCTTCGGCCTCGGCGCCCGCCGCTGCATCGGCGACGTGTTCGGCACCACCGAGGCCGCCCTCGCCATCGCCACCATCGCGGCCCGCTGGACCGTCACCCCCACCCCCGGCCGCCCGGTCCGCCCCGCCCGCAGCTCCTCGCTGTCCCCCCGCCCCTTCACGGCCACCCTCGCCCGCCGGGCCTGGTGACCGGGGCTCCCGCCCCGCGCCGGCGGCGGACGGGAGCCGCGCCTGACGATGCGTCACATGGTGCGCGGCGGGCGGGGGATGCCCTGCCAGCGGTAGAGCATGGACTCCCACGTGTAGGTGTAGGTGAAGGTGACGTCGAAGCTGGTGGTCCGCTCCAGGTGCGGCTGGCCGGGGGTCTCCGGGTCGAGCCAGGTGGTCGCGCCGTAGACGGACGCCCGCGGGTACACGCAGATCGTCCAACGGAACCAGCCCGAGGAGAGCTGGACGTCCTGGGACGGCACGTTGCCGCCCGGCGTGCTGAAGCTCCAGGCGTACGTGCCGGCGTCCAGGAACAGCCGCCGCTCGACGCACTGCTGCGCCGGCGTCACAGGGGCCGGCAGCGGCACCAACTGCCCGTAGCCCTGGAGGAATTCGCGTTCGGTCGCGGCGGATGCCGTCCCGGCCGTCGGCCCGGCCACCAGGGCGAGCAGGACGGCCGTCAGGGCCGGGATCCAGGAGAGTCTGCGCAGCATTCGATCCTCCGGCCGGACGGAGGCCCGGCGAGTGTGGACGGAAGTGGTCTACGCCAATCCTGCCGGGCCGGGTGCGGCCGTTCCCATCCCAGACCTCTGGGGTGGCCGCCGGGTCAGTCCTCGCCGCGCCGGTCGGCCGCCAGGGTGGTGAGCAGTCGCTCGATGGCCTCCAGCCGGCGGTGCAGGTCCTCGACGTCGCCGCGGGTGGCGCTCTGCTCGGCGGGCTTGAGGGTGATCACCAGCTGGCCGTCGGGCTCCAGCCGCCCGACCGCGACGTCGCGGATCGTGTCGCCGTTCTGGACGCGGACGGCGTGCTCGATCTCGGACGCGCGCAGCGCCAGCCCGCGCAGCGCGCCCGGGACGAGCTTGCCGTCGCGCACCACGGTGGTCGGGGTGCCCTCCAACAGCCGGGCGGCACGCGGGTCGTGGGCCAGCCAGCGGGTGACGGCGGCGTTCACCGCGATCAGGGTGACCGCACCGATGGCGCCGCCGAGCAGGCTGTTGTCATTGCCGATGATCGCGTTCTGCACCACGTTGGACAGCAGGAAGATGACCACCATGTCGAAGGTGTTCAGGCCCGCCAGCCCGCGCTTCCCCGCGATCCGGAACAGGATCAGGATCAGCGCGTAGACCGCGATCGTGCGGAGGATCTTCTCCACGATCGGAATCTGGACGATCACCAGGTCGTGCCACATGGCCCCGCTCCTTCAACCCCTCGGCCGGACGGGGCGGGCAGCGCCCGGGCCCGACGGTACGCGCCCCGCCGGGCCCCGGCCAGCACCCGGACGAACCCGGGTCCCCGGCCGGACAGGACCTACGAGCGGCGCTTCGGCTTGCCGCGCTTGGCCGCGGCCGCACCCCGGCCGCCCGCCGCGGGCTTCGGCCGGCCCTTCTGCTGGCCGGACTTCTGCTGGCCGGACTTCTGCTGGCCGCCCTTCTGCGGCTGGGACTTGCGCGGCGCCGCGGCCTTCTGGGGCTCGGCCGCCGGCTGGGCGCCGCGCCCGCGCGAGCTGTTGACCGTGCGGCCCCGGACGATGCCGATGAACTCCTCGACCAGCTCCGTCGTGCGGTCCTCCGGCCAGGCGAGCGCCACCTGGGACTGCGGCGCCTCGGCGACCGGCCGGAAGGTGAGGTCCTTGCGGTGGTGCAGCCGGGCCAGCGACTGCGGCACCAGCAGCACGCCGACGTTGGCCGCGACCAGCTCGATGGCGTCGGCGGTGCTGGCCGGGCGCTCGATCGCCGGGCGGCCGGGCAGCCCGCCCGGCCAGCCGAGGGTGTCGTCGAGCGGGTGGAACACCACCTCCTCGGCGAGGTCGCCGAGCGCGACCTCCTCGGCGGCCGCGAGCCAGTGGTCCTTGGGGAAGACCACGACGGTGGTCTCGGCGTAGAGCGGGATCGCGCTGAGCACGTCCCGGTCGACGGGCAGCCGGACGAGCCCGGCGTCCGCGGTGCCCTCGCGCAGCGTCCCCTCGCCGTCCCCGGCCGGGACGGCGAGAAGGTCGAGCCGCACGTCCGGGAGCCGCTCGGACCACACCCGGACCCATTTGCCGGGGGTCACGCCCGGGACGTACGCGAGCCGGAAGGACGGGTTCACCTGCATGTCTGTCACAGGGCAAGGCTACCGACCGTGACCGGGAGCGCCCGCGCACTCCCTTACCCTTGTCACCATGACATCGCTCAAGCAGAAGACCAGCCAGACCATGAAGCCGGCCACCGCCGCCAAGAAGCTGGGGATCTACCTCGACGCGGCGCCGACCGGCTTCCAGGAGGGTGTGGTCTCCCGCGAGGAGCTCAGCGCGCTTCAGGCCGACCCGCCGCAGTGGCTCCAGGAGCTGCGCCAGAACGGCCCGCACCCTCGCCCGGTGGTCGCCGCCAAGCTCGGCGTCTCCATCGCCGGCCTGGCCCGCGGCGGCGTGACCGAGGCGCTCACCACCGAGCAGATCGAGGCCGTCAAGGCCGAGAACCCGCTCTGGCTGCAGCACGAGCGCGCCAACCAGGTGGACGTCCGCAAGGAGGCCGTCCGGATCAAGGAGAAGCAGGAGAAGGACGCCGCGGCGCTTGCCGCCAAGGCTGCCAAGGCCGCCAAGGCCGGCTGACCCGCGCGCTCCGGCCGCCGGCCGGGCCCGATTGTCAGACCCCTGCGCAAGGCTGGTGGGGGGGGGGGGGGGGGGGGGGGCGGGGCCGGGGGCACGCGGGGGCAGCGCCGGCTGGCGCGGGGGGGGGCGGGGCCCCCCCGCGGGGGCGGGGCCCGCGGGGGCCGCGGCG